>JAYEKW010000250.1 GCA_034716895.1 Candidatus Neomarinimicrobiota bacterium | reverse complement strand
CCAAGGACATTCCACGAGAAGCGGTTGTTCTTCAGATTCATCAACTATTACTGGATCAAGCGACCGACCATACCCTGAAGGATAGATCAAAGTATCTGATTGAGCCAGATGCAGCATATATCCCACACCTGGTTCCAGATAATCCAGTGATCCATACCAGCCATAATTAGCATCGTATTGGGCGAAAGCAATCTGACTTTTTATCTGGTCATTGGGCAAAGGCGTAAGTCCGGAAAGGGCCTCAGCGAGCTCCATATTGACCTGAGGCGTATAACCAATGCGGTTCCAACCGACACTCATCTCTATTGCCGTATTATCGGGATCAATCACAAAACCAACGAATGGGAAGCTGGTCTCAAGTAGCATATCAGCCTGATACATATCCGTATTGGTGATGGGGAGTCCAGTTAGGGGACCGACCCAACCCACACCATCTGCGAATTCTGCATAAGCAGCTGTATCAGCAGCAATAATGCGATCACCTGCATTGGCTTCTAACAGATCAAACACATCATTGAAATTCATCTCACCATATTGCAGGTTAAAGCTAAACCAGGTCCAGCCTTGAGATAAATCAATATGCTGGGCGATGGCACCAGTTGCATTCAGAACGGCAGGTTCAACCAGACTTCCAACGATTGTGTTGGCAGCAAATGGTAGACTGGTTTCAATCTCCCAGAGTTCATCACAGTGAGAGGCATCCCAGATTCTAAACTTCAGGGTCTCTCCCACCGGTTCATCACTATAGGCTGTCATGAAAGCTCTGAAGTAGTGGGTGGTTTCATAGATCGGTAATCCCAACGTATCGACACCAACTGAATCAGTGGTTTCCAGGTGTACCATGTCTGCAACACCACGACATTCATCACCAACAAAAGCACCGAGACGATCATAGATATCATCTGAAACATCTCCCTGAACGCTGAGTTCGGCAGTGATGGTCATGGAGTGCTGATAATCGCTGGCTTCAACGATCCATTCAGGTGGACGGCAGATGGCATGGATAGTTAAATCCAAAGGCTCATCACCTAGAGGTGTCTCAGCAAAGATGCGTGACTGGTATTCACCTAGATTTAAATAGGGATCCAGGTGTAGATAAATAGTCATACTGCCACCGGAATTCACCTCACCATAAGCAGGTTCAGCGATGACCCATTCTGGCATGGGAAACAGGTTCCCAAACTCAAAATAGGCAGGTGCAGCACCGATATTATTCAGTTCAATTGGAATAATGGTTTCCTCACCCAGATAAGCGATTTGCTCATGGGCAGGGACATTCCAATGCAAGGGGTTTCGATCCACCGTAAATTCCCAGGCAACTGTATCTAATGGAATGCCATTTACGTCCCACAAGGCATTACCGGCCAGATCTTGAACAAATTGGACCTGGGCCCTCAACAGCTGATTCTCAATTTCTCTATTAGAGACTGAAGTCGCCGGTGTTATCACCAGTTCGTTATCGTTACAAGTAACTTGTGCAGCTATTCCTTCACCGGTATGTGCATAGAACAGTTGACCCGTATTGGGATATACCTGTTCACAATCTATTGGCTCTGTAAGGGTGAGAATAATCTCATCATTACTGTTTAAGATAGCATCCATCGGTTGGGGCACACCCAGAATCTCAGGTGAGCTTCGGTCAATCGTACCCTGACGCAAATCGGAGTAGCTATCTCTTAAACGGCAACCGGCATGGGCTCTGATATAGTACTCACCCTCCGGCACACTTGATGTATTCCAGTACAGTTCCCAGAAATCTTGTCCAAGGCTATCAATGCCTGTCAGGACAGCACCGGAGAACCATTCCTCCTCATTGACCCGCGTATATTCCAGAACGATATCCTCCAGTTCAAGATCCAGCGTGTCAAAATTGGCAAACACAATTTGGAGACTATCATTCCCTGATTCATCTGCGCTGGCCTGGTTGATGAGCCAGCCATCGTATTCAGGCACAGCAAGCGTAACTTCAGAACACGGTGCGATAAAGCGAACAGTGAACTCATCTACGCCGGCATTCTGAGTGTCTTCACCTAGAATATCTGCAATTTCCAGTTCTCCGGGTGGTCCGAATTCCAGGGTGAGATCATCATACTCAAACGCCAGGGGTCCTCTCTCAACCACCATAGTGGCATTTACAGATTCACCGGCATCGATCTCAAAAGAAAGTTCAGTGCCGGAAATGGACACGCCGTTGACTGAAATAAGCAGCCCATCCGGGTTGGATTCATTCCAGGCACTCAAACTATAGGCCCAGGTCTCCCCCGTTTCACTCAGGTTACCCAGGGTCAGATCAAAGAGGACCTGCTCATCCGGTTCATTGTCTACTGAAACAGGTGGATCAATTGAAAGACTACACCACTGGCGTTTAAAGGTATTCTCTTCCCAGGGGTTAGAGGTTTGACCTGCGATGAGATCAAAAACCGGCATGCCCCAAACGGGATCTCGTTTAAGGTCCAGCGTAAAAGCATCTCCCGGATCATCATCACCTAAAAAGAAACCCATAGTTCGGCTATAGCTTTCCTCATCTTCTTCACCGGTTGTGGTGTCAATTGTTGTGGATGTATTTCCCCCTCCTACAATGCCTACACCATTGAACTCCACACCAGCTGCTCCACCAAAGTCATCCCATTCACTGATTGTAATCTCTGTACCATGGGATACGGACGAATCAGTCGTTGTTGAATACTCATAAGATGCAAGGGCATCAAATGAAATGTTACTGAGCATTTCGCCAGTATTCGATGTGGCATCAGTCGGTAAGGCATTCACTTTGGCAGAATCATTGGTTGCCAGCAGATTGTTCCAGTAGCGTAATGATTCGCCCAGGGCACTTGTATCATCCGGACTGGTATTCTCATTGGAATAGATCGTTTCCAGGTCAGGAATCAGATTGTTACGAATGTGATAGTCTGAATAGACATAAAAGGAATGGAACCCGGTCATATCGGATAATCCATAGGTAGAATCCAGAGATACTTCACATGCTTCATTGACTGATAAATCCACAATTCGGCTGTAAGTAACATTCAGACCTGCTCCAACAAATATATCACCACCACCGCCAACGATGTATCCATCACCATTGGTCTGGTAGAGTTCTGATGTGGTAAAACAGACCTCCGTTTCAGTCTGAGAAACATCTGTTATTGTGGAGCCCCAGGTTTCAGTAAGTTCTGCAGTTACATCGACTTCTGTTTCCCAGGTAATGCTGGTTCCGACAAACGGAACGGTCCATCCTGCAGCAATGGTCATATCCAGGCCAAGATTCTCAGTCACAAAACCTGAAGAGGCTTCTTCGTTTACAGTCTCAAGTGAAATAGTTCTACAAATGGTTTGTTCTTCTGCCAGATAACTGTAGCTAAGGTCTCCAGGAGGATCTCTCAGGACAAAGAAAGGCAGCAGCGTTGTTTTTGCCGGTCGACTGACAAAGTCTGTACCATCAGTCACTGTAATACCGGTAATAGTAGCCCAAACATCCCAGGTAGCTTCACGACCTAATTCATCGGTGACAGCGATCATCAACTGTTTCTGAAAGGGATGATCCCCGCCATCCAGTGTATTGGGTGCTTTAGGAGTAAAGTTATACCAAACCGTACCATCCGGGCTATCCAGCCAAACTTTTTCAGTATAGATACCGGTCCAGTCATCAAAAGCTTGAATCTCAAAGCCAGTTAGCGGACACTGATTGACTTCAATCTCTTCACTATTCAATGTGTAACCACCATACTCTTCATAGACAAACACCAGCAAGCTGTCCGACTCAAATTGAGTGATTATTTCACAACCCTCTCCCCAGGGATATTCACTAAAGGAGATCGCCAGGTCAGCTTTGTACATGAGCTCCATATGGGCAGATGAGTCAACCAGAGATAAATCCTGATTTTCGAAAGATATGGAGGTGTGATTATGATCAATCAGCATCTGGAATTCCAGTGGTGGTAATCCGGTAATAGCCTGATATCCCTCACCGGTGGTAATATCGCTAAAGGTTTCTTCATAGCAATAACCAGAACCCTGACCAGGTACACGTAGGGTAATTGAAGCATCTCCTATGGGATACATGCAGGTTCCACCACCAATGTTCAGGAATAAGGTGTCTGTGTAAACATCCTCAAAATCTACATTGGCAATATCTGCTTCAATATTCTCTACGACATAATTTTGTTCAACACCATCCAGATGAAAGGTATGTGCATCCAGATATGATGTATCAATCTCGATGTAATCGGTTCCAGAAAAGGTGGTTGTGTCATAAAGAAAATATCCACCAAAGCGAACTGAAAGCGCCGCACCCGTATTGGGTTCAAAATCCAGACTGAATTCACCATAAGCGTTGGTAAAGGTCTCAGGACGCGTACTTACAGAATCTGCCAGGATTTCCGCACGCACAACGGCACAATTGGTATTTGCATAGGTGAGATAACCCGTCACGCTAAACAGTGATTCATCCAGGAATTTTACATCTGTGGCTTCCGGGTCATTGCGACTCACAGTTGCCTGATCATCATTGGGTGTAAAAAAAGCATGGTTTTCTTTATAGGGTGTCACGGTATAGGTTGTACCATTGTCATCGGCAGCATCATACCAGACATTCCGAATCTCATAGCTACCATCTACCTCTGTAAAAGCTGATAATTTTATAGCTGGGATTTCATCACTCCATTGGGCCCCTTCCAGGGTGGCTAATTCACGGGGTGAAGTTGCATCATAGGAAATATTATTCATGCCTTCATCAAATTTCCAATAACCGACCAGACCGTCTTCATCTCCAAATAGGGCGCGATCTTTATTTCGTTCTATTTCAAGTTGTTCCCGAGCACTTGTCCAAACCCGGATATCATCTACCCAGCCATTAAAAAACTGACCCAATAATCGGTTCTTTCCAACACGAATGCGGTCTCCATCAGGAATTACCGTACAGGGGGCTGATGTAACAGAATCTCCATTTAGATATAAAATGAAGGTATTGGTATCCATGACACAAGCCACATGATGCCAGTTCTGGAGGGTAGGCAGTGCTGTACTCAATTCTACACTACCAATACTGGCTTTCAGGTTCATATCGTCATGGTAGAGCTGAAAATGCTGCCCCATATCCATAATCGTACTTAAGGACGGGGATAAATCGATATTGATCCACATTTCGATGGTAAATGATTCTGTAATTTCTTCGTCATACCATGAATCAATACTGATATAGTCATCAGCACCATCTAATCTTGCAGATTTTCCTCGAATGGGTGATAGGGAAACTTCAACATCAGCCACAGGATTTCCCGTAGGTGTCCAGGGAGCTCCCGGAGTCGGACCAGGTGTAAAGACCCGGCCTGAAATTTTACCATTGGGTAGGGTGAAACCAGCATCAAAACCCTCATCACTTTCACCATATTTATTGGTAGTCGTAACACCATAATTGTACAGTTGTCCTGGGTAGATGCTTTGACCATCATCAAATGATGGATCTTCAATGGGAATATTCGCTTTCCATTCCCCATCCCGGGTCAATACCCAATTCCCTTCGGGAAAGCCAGATGCATCTGAAATGTCACCAGTGGCCGGTGGACTCAAAACATCCTGAACGGCACTAATCGTGATATAGGCGGGATGAGCCGCTTCACCATCAGAGGCACTGACGATAGGTGAGTCAGGTTCTTTTATGTAGAAACTCCACATTCCCAGATCAGTGGAATAATACCCACCTTCTGAGCGACCTACTGCCACTTGACCAGCAGTAATGGTCATGGAAGCTGGTCCGGATGGATTAGTGATGGTGTTGGTGAGAACAGCCTGTCCTCCCAGTACATCACTATGTTGAGAGATATAATATTCAGATGAACTGGTCTGAGCAAAAAGCAGGCTGGGCAGGATCAAGCCCATGAGGGTGATCCAACTCCAAGCTAACCGCCTGACCGTCAGTCCATGTTTATTTTTGGTTCGCATAATAAATGCTCCTGTTATAAAACTGCATGTTACGAATTGACTAGATTTACTCATTCAACCCGTAGATCAATTTGCTTTATAACCTGCGGTTGCATAACCAAACTTTGTGTTGACAAACATGACATAGATATCCCATTCAGGGTAATTATTGTGGGTTGGTGCGTCACAAAAGATCTTCCAGACCCCATTTTCGACAAAGGCGTTGATCTGCCAAAGATCATTATTACCACTTTCATCAAGATCTCCATACCCTGCATCGAATCCGGTAATTGCTGCGATCCAATCATCAGCACTCCAACCGGTATTGATGGTCGCATTCTCACCACTTGCCTCGAACTTGACGAATTGAAAAGGCTTGCTAAAGCCTCCTCCACCAACCCGGGCATTTACACTACCCCCAAAACCAGTTATACCACCATCGTTATTGAGGTGCAGCATAGCTGGTTCGCCATTGTTCCGAGCCATGATCTCATTATTATCAATTGCAATATTAGCACCGGAGCTTGCACCTGCTTGAATAAAGCCACCACTAGAAGGACTCACATCACTTCCCCCCTCAACCTGTAGCTTTATAACAGGTGTTGATGTTCCAATACCCACTTTGCCAGATCGGATACTCATGGTCTTATTATTGTTTGAGTATATGTCAAGAGCACCATCACCGTCAGAATCCAGACCAGTGTCTGTATCACCTACGGCGATGTCAACTGCTGGTGTACCTCCAAAGTTATTATTATCCACATAAAGATTTCCACCTTTAACAGTTAATTTTCCACCAGGAGCATCAGTACCGATACCCACATTACCATCACCGCGCCAGAACATGATCTTATCGATCCACTGGGAGCGTAGTTTCAGTCCATTACCGCTGCTTCCTGACCCAGCAAACATTCCTTGAAATGTAAATTCTTTATCTGCATCTCCATTCTCGTCAAGATGTATGAGATCCACATTATCACCAGGCGCAACAATTGAAAGTTTTGCTTGAGGGCTGGTTGTTCCTATTCCAGTATTACCTGATCCAGGAAAAACATTACTGGAGCCACTCAGATTGGCTAACTCATACGGCGTTACATTCAGGCGCAAACGAGGGGTCATGATCTCATTCTCAACCGTAATTTCTAAATAATTGCTTCCATCTGAATTGAAGGAGGTAATTGGATTAACATCTCCGAGAACCACCTGGTAAACACCATTCTCAACAGCCACCGTCTTGCTGTAAGGTCCCCACAAAAGCGTTCCTCCATCTAAAGCACTGTAAATGGAGAAAGCCATGGTATAGTCACCATCCTCTACGGAGTGACCATCACTATCCCTCAGGACTCCCTGGGTGCTGATGGATTGAGCACTGATACTCACAGCGAGAACCATTAATAAAACACTGATTAATACGATTGTTCGTTTCACGACGAATTCCTCCATTTTGATACACCTTTTGATTATTATTTATTGAGGTATAAAGTCTAACTGAACTGACCTACTGTAAGATAACACGATTCCACATTAAGTTTATTTTCACAAATAACACTGAGTGAATTATTGAGTAAAAAGATGTTAACTACCAAATGCAACTCCAAACTATTCGTAAATTCTTCAACTTGCCTTTTTATACTCTGGAGATGTCAATTGGGCTGGACGATCTCCCTCTTTTTTAATGATTCGTTGAAGGTAAACTTTTTCCTTTGGTATCCAAGAGGTGTCAAGAAATATTGGAGGGTGGTCGGCTACGTTTGATGAGTGTCACATTTGCAAAGTCTAACCTGATTTCATTCATACTAAGCCCATATAACCAACAAAGGCTCCCTGCAGGAAGCCTTTGTTAACTTTGTTGTGTTTACGATGGGGTATAGCTTGACAATACCGCTGTCAATAAAATGCCGACACAGCAATGGTTGTGGTTTCGTTGACATCTGAATAATTGTACTTATAACCGGTAATTTTGTCATAACCATCATCGAACACTCCATTCCCATTGACATCCAGATATACAAATGCGGTGATATCGCCTTTGGAACCTGATCCCAGGACAAAACGCTTAGTCGAATTTTCACCAATTGTGATTGGCAATTGATCCACGACATCGATGGTGGCTCCTGCGCAATTGGAGTAGCAACCCTCTGAAAGGGCAAGATACCAATCTCCTTCTGCACTAAAATAGGTATCATCGCTCCAGTTCACTCCGGTCTCCACATAGAGCTGTTGTTCGCAATTAAAAATAAATAAGACTGCAATGACTGTGCTGAAAATGTTGATGGCTTTCATGATAACTCCCCGGTTTGTTTGCTTTTTCTGATGTTTCTGTTTCATACAGCTCTAATATGAATCAAAGCGGGTGAGGAGAATATCGGGGTAAGCCCTATTCACTAAAAGGAAATACCTGATTATTAAACTGGTCTCGGATAGTTGGTTGAGGCAGTAATCGTCATGCCATATGTTGCTGGATTTTCTACTACTCTCTTCTTTTCTATCAGATTTTTAGGCAGCCATTCAAAAATCACGTGGTAAATCAGAATTAGTATAATCTGCTGTTTTCACACCGACAATAGAAGCAGGAATTATAAGGAACTCTCTCCTTAATAATGGATTGCTCCTCCTTGCCCAACTGAAGCCCTGAGATCCAGGGCTTCAGATTATTTCTGATGGGAATTTGGATTACAGATACAAGGGCCAAAACAAAGGCAGTACAAAAACAGCGATCAATCCAAACAGGATCACTAGAGGTAAACCCACGCGAGTGTAATCTGTAAAACGGTAACCTCCGATACCCATGACCAGCAAATTCACAGGATGACCTACCGGACTCAGAAAACTGCTGGAACTCCCAATAGCCACAACCATCATCAGGGCGTAGGGTGACATGCCCATGTCCCCGGCAGTAATCAGTGCGATAGGAGCCATCAGAACTGCAACGGCAGCAGTCGGCATTATCTGAGCAAACAAACAGGTAATTATGAATAAACCAGCCAGGATTCCCTGTGGTCCTGCAAATGCCAAAGACTCAAGCATGTAATGCGCCAATAATGTGCTCACACCGGTCTCCCCCATGGCTATTCCCAGACTCAACATGCCGGCAATCAGCATGATGGCCCGCCATTCGATGGCTTCATAGGCTTCATCCATGGAAAGACATCTGGTGAGAACCATCATCACAGCTCCAGCTAAAGCAGCAATAAATATGGGCAGCCAGCCCATGGCTACGGTGAGCAAGACCCCCAGTTCGATACCGGCTGCGATTAAGACCTTTTCCTTTTTGTAGATCGGTTGATCCAGCCCGCTAATCACCAGATAATCATCTTCCTGCTGCAAACGAACCAGGTCTTCACGCATACCATAGACCATTAAGGCATCACCCGCTTCCAGGGCAAAATCCCGCAAATTGGTCCTGAACGCCCGATCCTTACGCCAGATCGCCAGGACGGATAAGCCAAATTTTTCCCGGAAATAGAGCTCCCCCACTGTTTTCCCAATAACGGAAGTTCGGGGTGAAAGGGTGATCTCCGCCACACCGACTTCATCTGATTCCAGGCGTTCCAGATCAGTATCTGTCTGCTCTTCCAATTTCAAATTCTGCAGACAATTCAGAATTTCCAATATCTCCGGCTCCCCGATTACAATGAGCACATCATCAGCTTCAAGTATTTCATCCGCAGTCGGCATAAAGTGTACGTGACCCTGACGGTTAATTCCCAAAACATTTATACCCAGGGCACTCTTCAGATGGCTCCGACCTATGGAACGGGAAACCAGCGTAGATTCAGCCGGAATATGGATCCCGATGAGATGTCGATGCAATTTGTACCGGAGTGCAACTTTACGGGGACTGACATAAGCAAAATCACCGAAATCCTTGCTATCAGACAGATCATCCAATTTATCAGTCTGACCAGTGGCGATGAGCAGATCATCCTTATTAAAGCGATAGTTTCGGAGCCGGGACACCCGCACCTTATTTTTTTGAATAACTGCCAGGATATTAATACCAAAAGAGTTACGCGTGCCTGCTTCTTTGAATGTCTTACCGATATATGGAGAATCAGCAGCGATGCGAAATTCCGCAAATTTGAGAGCCTGCTCCAACTCATGTTCACCCACCAGCCAGCCATGTTTCAGGGTTAGTGTCTTCCAGTCATGCAGTGTGCCAACCTGGTCCCGCCGACCACCAACCAATAGTTTATCCTGAGCTTGCAGCTGTGTGTCAGGTCCAGGAGCCAGCAGGGTTTTTTCACCACGGATGATGGCCAGGACATTGAACCCCAGCGCTGACCCCAACCGACTCTCAGCCAGATTCTTACCGATCAGGGGTGACCCTTCCGGCAGGGTCATGGTTAGGAGGCGTTCATTAAGTTCATATTCCCCGTTCAAGGTGTCGGTAATGGAAGTGGAACGCCCCAGATCCCGATCCGGCAGCATATGGCGACCCCACAAGACCAGATACAGGATTCCCACCGTCATGGCAATAATGCCCACCGGTGTAAAATCGAATAGCTCGAATGGTTTGAAACCGGCTGATTCAAGGGCGCTGCTGATCAAAATATTGGGGGCTGTGGCGATCAGGGTAGTCAAACCCCCAAAGAGTGAGGCAAAAGCCAGGGGTATGAGCAATTTGGATGGCGAGCGACCCGTCCGATGAGCAATTTCCATCACTACGGGCAGCATAAGCGCGGCCACCCCAATGTTATTCATCACCCCCGACAATGCACCAACCGTTACCATCATGATAACCAGCAGTTTGATCTCACTATTGCCGGATAATTTGAGAATCTGTCCCCCCAGGATCTGAGCCACCCCAGTCTGGACCAGCCCAGCACTGAGCACCAGTACTGAGGCTATGGTAATAATGGCAGTATTGCTGAAACCAGCGATGGCGTCATGATGGCTCACAAATCCAAATATTGATAGAATAAGCAAAACCGACAGAGCTACTAAATCCACACGCAGCCATTCTGTAATAAAAAACAGTACGGCAAACCCCAAAACAGCAAGTACGAAGATCATTTCAATAGTCATTGGTCACCTGTTTCGAACAATTGTGATTGAGCTCATTTTGTTGAGTGCTTGATATAAATGTGGTTCATCATAATAATGCGTACCTGGATACAATCATTGAGATTTGAGGTCAATAAAATATTCTGGGGTACAAAGGTATAAAGGTATAAGGGTTATAGAGGCTGTGTGAGAATAGGGACAACGCTTACCCCATGCTTTAGCTTGGGGGTATGATAACCTACTGTTTCCTTGGGCTTTAGCCCAGTATTGTTGGGCTAAAGCCCTCCTTTTTGATATTTTTATAACCCCCAGGCTGAAGCCTGGGGTAAGTATCAATAGTAACATTACTATACGTGGATAATTACTTTTTAATTCTATTGAATCGCTCAGTATGCAGGGTTAGCCCTTTTTTCTGCCAGCGCTTATGCTTGAGATATTTTGAGAGACGCTTGATGCGGAGATCATTCTGGGCAGGTGAATAATGCTCTGTGCCCTGCATAGAATGGGTGCTACCAACCCGTTTAAGAAAATCGAGCATGGCCTGAGGCTCATAGCCCGATCGAGCGGCGTAAAGCAGCCCAATCTCATCTGCCTCTTCCTCATAATCCCCCAAACGACCCTGGAAAATGGTTTCATAGGAATCTAGAGCGATATCATCCAGCTCGAGACTAACTCGTCGATCCTCAGTTGATTCTCCAATAGTGTTTGACAGGTCATCAAATGCGTTACCCGCAATGATCATCTCCTTTCGCTCTTCCATCTCCTGCATGCCATGACGATATACTACATGGGTTATCTCATGACCCAGGAAACAGGCCAACTCAGCCTCAGAGTGCATCAACTCAACAGCGCCTCGAGTGATAAAGATGATCCCTCCAGGACAGGCATAACCATTGACCCCGTCTTGGTCGAGAATAAAAAATCTAAAGGGGATATCATACCCATGGCTTTGCTCAGCGACATAAGTGCCTACGATATTAATGTACTGTTCAAGTATAGGGTTCTTCACTAAACCCAGAGATGCTAATTTGGCTGCGACAGCCAATCCGCTGCCTTCCTCTGAAAATGTAAAGGGACGATCCTTACCCAACTTGCTCAAGCGAAATTTCCGTCTGAGTTTCTTCAATTGTTTCTCGCTCAGTGTGTTTTTCTTAAACACTTCATACGTGTGAAAATTTGTCTCATAATTTACGATATAATTCAGGGTGGTTGGATCGGCTTCCAGTCTTGAGGAGAATCGATCTGCGAAGCCCTTGATGGCAGCGGAGACCCCAGCTTGAGAGACCTGAGTGGAAGGCTTCATCATAGCCATCCGGGCAAAGACATCCTTGGATTTTTCTGACTTCCCCTCCAAGGCTTTTGCTGAAACAAAGCCACTGTTTGCGCCTATCTGGACTTCAACCCAAACCTCATTTGCTTTGAGGATCTTGACATCTGTTCCCTTGTTCAATTCAACGATGAGCGGAAACCAGGCACCGGGACCCTTTCTCAGAGCAGTTCGATCCCGTTGGATGGTTTCTGCATAAAGCATTGTCATAAGGATCAGCAGAAATAGTAATCGTCTTTTCATGGTAGTCCCCTATTCTTGTAGAGACGCAATGCATTGCGTCTCTGTATTATCATTATTTTGAATCAAATACCCAGACCGCTTCCCAATCAGCGGCTAATTCCTGTTCCCGCCAGTTGGGAATGCGAATGTCAAGATACACCTGACTGGGATTGGTTGGCCGGCCAGCGTATTGTCGTTCCAGAGCCAAGGTCTGTTGAAAGAGTGACTCAGCCAGATCCCAGTCCTGATCATTTATTGCAGTAAGTGCTTTAGGCCAGATCTGAAGCAACTCATGATCGGCCTGACTGAGATCCTGGGCATAACCGAACACTTCATAGCTCACAGCAGCCCTGGATTTCCCCACGAGCTGGGTGGCACCCAAGCGTCTCAGGATGATCTCAGGTGGCATCTGTCGGGCAGTCACTTCACTGATCTGGGTTAAAACCCCATATTGCTTAGCTGATGATTCCAGACGGGCGGCCACGTTGACGGTATCACCCATCATGGTAAAATTCATGCGTCCTTTGCTGCCCACATTGCCCACCAGCATCTCACCGCTATTGATCCCGATCCGCATCTGCAGGTCTTTGATCTCTTCCGGCCAGTCATCACCCTCACTCTCCCACTTCTTACGCAGATCAGCCAAACCGCGCTGCATGGTGATGGCAGCCTTAACCCCCTGATGAGCATGCTCTTCATCTGCCACCGGGGCGCCAAAAAAGGCGATAATGGCATCACCCTCATACTTATCCAAAGTTCCTCGCAGTTCCATTAGTGAATCCGTCATTACTGTGAGATACTCGTTTAACAAAGCCACTAATTTAACTGGGGTTAATTTTTCAGAAAACCGGGTAAAACCCTGTAAATCACTAAAAAAGGCCGTTCCAGTAATCTGCTCGCCACCCAGTGAAGGTGCTTCACGGGTCTGATACATAAGCTGCATGAGTTCAGGTGAAATGTAGGGTCCGAATACGCGTTTCATAAACAAGCGCTCGCGCATCTCATTTGAGAATACAATAATGTAAGCCAACGTGCTCACCAGTAGAGGCGGTACAAAAGGTAAAAGGATACGCGCCTCTCCAGACCACAGCAGATAGGCCAGTAAAAGATACAGCAACAACTGCAGCAGGATAATTGGAAAAGCAAAGCGGACTTTCAAGTGGTCAAAGCTATACAAAATTACAAATCCCATCCCAAAGAGTATCAGGAATAAGGGAATTTTAGGAAACTGGTAAATAAAGTCATTCTGGGTAAAATTGCTCAACACCGTGGCCCAGACTTCCATACCGGGGTGCAAACCGCCCCGCAATATGGGTGTTGCTTTCAAATCACGCAGACCGGCAGCATCTGCTCCGATAATAACTATTTTATTGTTGAAGGTTCCTGGCTGGATGCTGGGAATACCTCCGTACTTTATGGCACTGGCAGATTGGATCACCGAACTGAAGGGCAGATAAGTGAAAACACCAGATGGTCCCGCCTCTCCATACCAATTGATCAATAGATCACCTGAACCAACCAAGGGAACAACCAACTCATCGATCTGCAATTGCTGATCCAGCACTTCCACTTTTGCCTCTGGATGAATGATCAGATATGCTGCGGAAGCCAGACTGGGAATGCGTTGTTCGTTGACCTTGGTAAAGGGTTTGATATGCCTGAATATCCCATCCCGATCCGGAGAAATATTGGTATGTCCCAACCAGCTGCAAGCCTCTGACAGTACTTGAATAGGAATCTCTAACAAGCTGTCACTCAGTGCATTATTCAACGCTGACTGACCGGTCTGGATCAACTCATGGTCTGGTTCAGATTCTTCAAAAGCATGACCATCAATGATCATACCCAGGACATTTCGATCATTATTCCTTAGTGCTTCTGCAAAGGCGCCATCGGTCTCTTCAGCATCGGTCTCGGAACGATCAGCATCAAAATGGGTGAACAGCATATCAAATATGATGACGCTG
Source organism: Candidatus Neomarinimicrobiota bacterium (assembly GCA_034716895.1). NCBI lineage: Bacteria > Pseudomonadati > Fidelibacterota > Fidelibacterota bacterium. The sequence goes on along the minus strand of JAYEKW010000250.1, from coordinate 9,638 downwards.
GCTCCCTCTGAATTGAGATAATCCACCAGGTAGGCATAGAAGGAACGCGGCCAGGGCCAGGCGGTACCGTTTTCGGCAAAATAGTCAAGACTGCCATCATCAATACTGATGATCACTATATTGCTGTCAGCTTGAAGATCTCCCGACCAATTGCGAAAGCGTATGTCAAGGAATTGATTCTCCAGATCAGCAAAGATACTCACATGTGCCAGGGAAATCGTAATAAGAACCAGAACCAATGCCAGCAACAGCTTGAAGCGTTTCAGATGGTATAAGTTTGAGACGGTAATTTTCATGGATTATCTGCTTTTGTTCTTTTACGCTTGCACCGATCTAACCATAAATCATGTAGCCCAATTTTCTATGACAAGTTCCGGGATGTGGGCAAACTCCTTTACATCGTTAGTCACCAACCTGACAGCTTGACGACGACCATTCGTAAAGATTTTTGCTGTTTGCATATCCACTCCTTAATAATATGTACCCTGGTTATCACTACTTAAGAATTTTAAGCAATACTTCCTTAACCTTGGCCCCATCCCCCGGCTTAAACCCAGAATGATAGTAGTGCACTTTCCCATCAGGTCCGATCACCACTGTGGTTGGTAATGATGAGGCACCATATTTATCTGCAACAACACCATAACGGTCGAAGAGGATTGGGTGGGACATTTTTAGATTCGCTTTCATCTTATGAATGAGCTCAATGCCAGCTTTTGGATCTTCCATCTTGACTTTTGGCTCACCGACATGGATATAGATCAGTTTCACAGCTTCAAATTCCGTTTCAGCGAGCAACTTTTCATAAGCTGGAATCTCAGTGCGACAGGGAATACACCAGGTGGCATAGAATGATAAGACAATCACCTGTTTCTGCTTGATCGTCTTGCTGAGAAAGAAATTTTCGCCATCCAGATCGCGGAGAAAAAACGTGGGAGCAGAATCACCCACTTTGAGAACAGGAACCTTTTCATCAGCCCATACCAATTGGGTAGTCAGGCATAAGACAACAATCATAACAAGCAGTTTTGTTAAATTCTTCATTTTACATCTCCTGAATTATTTTTAAAATATTTTGATCATCTGGTATGTCAACCCCCATGGGGATCAGCTCATGTTTGTGTCCGGTGATCTGGCCATTCACCATAGTGATCTCCAAATGACCCACATATTGACCATTTTTGCCGCACTGTACAATTAGAGTACCGGACTGTTCAGCAGCATGTTTGAATTTATGTTGCGAATGACCACCAATAATGATGTCCAGAAAGGATAATTTCCCTGCCAGCTCAAGATCCTTGTCAAACCCGAGGTTTGATAACAGGATATGGACATCGGCCTTTTTTACTGCGGTTTCGTGATCATGAACAATGCGTAGTGCTTTTTCCGGATCGATACTCCATACCTTTGAATCTGCCATGGATTTCGTGAAATATTGAACATTTTCCGGCCCCAACACACCAGTGATAACGATTCTGATACCTGCCACACTCAGGCTTTGATAGCGCTTAAAGGCTGGCTTCTCCTCACCATCGATCATCAGATTGGATGATAACAGCGGGAGTTTCCCTGGCTTCAAATAGGTATTGAAAAAACGTATACCATTGGAAAATTCCTGGTCTCCAATATTCACAGCTGTGTAATGCAGACCCTCCATAAGCTCGATCACTTTAGCATCAACATCCTCTCCACCATCAAAGGTCAGAAAATCTCCTGAATCAAAGATCAAGGTATTGGGATATTCACCCAGCCATTGTGCAAAGAAAGTGCTGCGTTTCTCAAACCCTCCCAGGGGATTGCTGGGACAATGACAATTTACAAGCTCACCATTATTATTCTGGGTATAGAGAATATGCAGGACAGTGGCTGTCTCCTGGGCGATGGAAGATGTGCTGAAAAGCAGAGCCATCATCAATAAACTGATCTTGAGAATTCTCATCTGGGTCTCTTTCATACTTCTGGCCTTTGATAGTATGGGTTTAATACCATTCCAAGTGCTCATCCGTCTAGTCTTTGCGAGGAAAGTAACGACAAAGCAATCTCCATATTTTACTGAATACCAATTGGTCAAAATGCCCGCAGTTTCTTCAATAGTAAATTTTCAATCTTAAATCGTAACCTCAATTCCCTTTGAATACTTGAATGATCTCGGGGACGACTTCGGCTTCAAACTTCTTGGCTAATTTGTCATAGGATTTTTGACTGGCTGCCTCAAATCCCTTAAAGGCGGCCCCATCAACATCCTGGAGATGGGTTGTGAATAAGGTTTCCTCGCCCAGCGCGTCCATAACATTGATCTCCACGCTGCTCAGGCATTTGTAGATCGTTTTACCGTAGGCTTCTGAAGCAGGCCCAGCTTTCGCACTGGTTGCATCAATGGTGATCACAAAATCAACGCTGGACTGGCTGAATCCATCAACGAATTCTGCCGCAACAGTTTCCTGTAGCTGTGCTTTGAGAATGGGGCTGATATAGGGGTGCTTCATGGGTTTATCGAGGGCTGTTTCATTGGCTCTCAATTCGACCAGCGGACCGCTGACCTCCAGGTTCAGTTGGATCTTTGGAAGCTGGATCGTCTTAAGAAAGGGCATCACTTCACCCTGGTCCCCGACCAGTTCCGTTATATCAGGTTCAATAGTGATCAGACCTGAGGCGTTGACAAATTCAAAATGAATGGTCTCCAGGGTCACCACACCGTCATCGTTGGCCTGGACCTTGAAGGTGGTATCAGCAAAAGTAACCTGAAGGGGAAAGCGCTTCAGGGAGACTCTCTCTTCACACCTTTTCTGAGTGATCTGAACCATGATCGGCTTTCGCAATCCCTTGGGAATCACCCAGTTGGCTTGATCCATAGCGGTGGACAACTGGAGTTGGCTGAACCATTCTGCCAGAGAGCTGCGAATATTTGCAATGGTCTTTGCGTCAGTTCCCAGCTTGTCGTAGCGAGTAATCAAATCTTCAATTGCCGACAGTTTATTCAGGGCATACAATTTATTCTGGAGTATTTGCAGGGGTTGAGCATCGTCTGCTTGAGCCAAATCCAGATAATTTCGGGCTTCTGAAATACCCAGCTGGTAAATCTTTTTAGATTCCTGCTCATAAGCGGCTTTTGAGAGACGCATATAGATACCATAGCTGGTCTTATTCTCAAAGATTTCAACCTGCTCCACACCAGTGAGTACTGCCTGGGTCCGACTTTGAGCAATAAACTCAACCTGCTCATCCACGCCGGCAGCAGATTCTGTATAGGCTGTCTTCATTTCTGATTGAATATTCACCCGAATCTGGGAAGCGATGTCGTCCAGAGCAGCATTTTTGGCAATTTGACGAAGTTCTCCAGTATTCTCAGCTGTTTTTTCGACAATGCCGATCCCGTGGTAATAGTCGGCTCCAGCGGGTAGATCAGTGTACCAAATCGGTGCTTTTTTACCGGCACAGCTGGCCAGGAGCAGTATCGCTCCTATCAGGATAATAATTGAATTCAGGATCTTAATTTTTTGTGTCATATGGTTGTTTGCTTTCATCTAGTTCCCCACCTTGGGGGGGTTATTTGCCCATTTTGGGGGATGCGCACCCACGTTGGGGGGGATGCGCACCCGCGTTTGGGGTTTGCGCACCCACGTTTGGGGGGATGCGCACCCACGTTTGGGGGGATGCGCACCCACGACTGAAGTCGTGGGCTGCTTTGTTGCTCCTACCTCAACAACAACATCTTATGTGTTTTCAAATACCCCGGCGTCATCAGGCGGTAAAAATAGATGCCTGTGGCGGCCTGTCGACCTTGCTCATCCGTACCATTCCATTCAACGTTATGGTAACCTGCCTGCATTTCGGTTTCCAGGAGAGTTTTCACCAGGCGACCCTGGATATCGTAGATGCTGATCACCGCATGGCCGGTTTCAGGTAGATCGTACTGAATATGAGTAATTGGATTAAATGGGTTGGGATAGTTGTGGTGTAAAGCATAATCCACAGGAATGGCTTGAATCGTAATATCTTCACGCCCACCACCCAGGATGTCCCCAGCTTTAGCCAGAAATTCGTGCTCAACTTGTAGAGAAACATCGGCGCGATCCGCTGTCTCCAGTCCAATATGGATCTCAGTCTGATTAGATCCTTCCAGAAAGGCAAAATCAATGAGTAAAATCCCCTGATCCTCTTCCGCATGTTTGAGGAGCATGGTACCGGTCTGGTTGGAGCTCACCGCACCAAAACAGAGCTGATTCGCATCATAAGCAAACCGTAACCGGCCAACCCGCGTCTCGTCTTTTAGATTGATAATCAGCTCCTGGGCGGTCTGTGTAAATTCAAGGTCATCACCATAAAGCCCGGAATTCCATTTCGCCAATTGAGCAGATTCTTGATTGTACCAGTTCCACATGCGGGTAAAGCCCATGATGTCCTTAAGATCATACATGTCATCTTCATCCAGGTAAACCAGAGGTAGTTCACCAGAGATGGGTCCACATTCATAAGGATAGGTACCAGCCTCATCAGACAATGAATCAGCCTGCCAGTGATCAGCAAATAAGGCGACATCATCCACATCAATAATCGCATTGTGGTTGAAATCTCCCAGCCAGGCTACGGTAGTTTGAGCTGTTTGTTCCTCACCGGCCAGATTCACCAGATCATGGTAGTCAGACAATACGAGGCCAATGGTATCACCATAGCTTAGTTCGCCATTAATATTGACAATAATCTGTTCTTGTCCGGCTGCCAGTTCATGACTCACAGTGTGGCGATCCCCTCTAATGGAAACACTCAATTGGTAATCCAAAATGGGCTCGGACAGATCGAGATAAAGGATTCGATTTCCCCGTGGTGAGAGCCGTGCTGGAAGGTTGAGGGTTGCCAGAGGAATACCAGCATGGATATCCACTTGAATACCTCCACTGAAAACCTGGTCACTGATGTTACCAACTCCATCAATCGCCTGGATGCTGGCATAATAGATCGATGTGTTCTCCAAATTCAAGTCTTCAAAACGAACCGTATCTACTCCTGCAAGACTGGTCAAGGGAATCACATCCGTCCCACCTGAACTGCTGCCCACTGCCAGGAGATAGTGATCGATACCACATATGTCATCCGAGAAATCCTGCCAGCGGTAAGCCAAAGAACTATCAGAATCAGTGAACTCGGCATCAGCCTCAGTACCATCCCAAAGCGTGCCTGTCAGCGGTGCTGTGATATCCGGAATAATGCCATCACCGTAGAGCGCCTCTGCCCAGTTACCGGCCGAATCAATGGCCCGTATTCCGGCAAAATAGCTCTGGTTTTCGTTCATATCCTGGCGCAAGACCTCCCACTCGAGCAAACCCAGTGAATGCCAGTCAACCACATCAGAATCTCCAGCAACTGTCGCCAAGGTAAGCTGATAATCCTCGATACCGGCCAGAGCATCCGTACCGGACCAGTGAACTGCAATGCTATCCAGAGTACCGGTAAAGTCCAGATCAACCAGACCACCCTCGTTGATCTCGTTTATCTCAGGCGAAGTCAGATCAATGGTAATGCCACTGGAGCTGTAGACATTGGATGTATTATCAGCCACATCCACACCACGAACATTGGCATATACAGTTGTCGTCTCACTCACATCTGATACGACGGTTGTGTAGTCAGTCTCCAGATTGACTGAATGCCAGTCCATGATATCAGTTGCAGCAGCACTGCTTCCAAAACTGATCTCAAAATGATTCGTACCACTGACTGTATCCGCAGACCCTATCCAGGAAGCCGAGAAATCAGTAGCAGAATTAGTCCAGACCAGATCCGTTTCAAGACCATCGATCAGATTCACGATCTGGGGCGGATTCACGTCGATGGTAAAGCCATTTGAGCTTCGTTCAGTGGACGTGTTCCCAGCCACATCAGTAACCCTGACAGTCCAGGTATAGGTAGAACCATCACTCAGAGTTGGTGCCAGAGCAACATGAACTGTATCTGCACCCACACTAAGCCAGTCAATAACTGAGGCTTCATCTGAATTCAACGAGACTTCGAAGAAATCAATACCGGAGTAATCATCTGGCGCAGCGTTGAAATGAACGGCCACTGAATCCATGAAATTCTGATACAGGATATCATTCTCCCAGCCATCGGTCACCTGAGTCATTTCAGGAGGTGTATTATCGACTCCGAATCCATCTGAACTGAGGATAGCAGATATATTTCCAGCATCATCACCGGCTCGTACATTACCGTAATAAGTCAGTCCGATTTCCAGGGTTATTCCAGTGAACTGGTGGGTTGTATTGATCCCAACATCAGCCCAGGCTACTGTATTATCTGATCCTGGAGTGGTTCCCAGAGAGACTTCATAATAATCCAGGTTACGTGTATCTCCCCCAATCCAAAAAATCCGGGCAGTTCCAGTATCCTGTTGCCAGTCTATATCATCATTAAGAGCACCGTCATCCACCTGAGTGATCTCTGGAAGCTCAAGGTCAACCAATATACCATCACTTGAAAGGGTGTCTGAAGCGTTACCAACCGCATCGTAGGTGATCACTGAGATATAATAAGTTGTGCCACTTTCCAGAGTTGCTGTTATGATGGCACTTGTATCTTCGGTAACGGTCCAGCTCGCCACATCAGAGCCATTAACAGTAGTCCCAAAAGCATACTGATAGTGATCGATGCCGCTAATAGCATCCAGGAAGCCAGTCCAGCTACCACCCAGTTCATCAGGCGAATTGGTCCAGTCCAGATCATTTACATCAGAACCATCAGCAACCTCGCCACCAGTTGGAATGGAAATATCAACAATGACACCATCCGTACTGGCCGCTGCTGAAATATTGCCAACAGAATCAAGAGCATGGATAGAGGCAAAGTAAGTGCTTCCATCTACAAGCTGACCTGAAAGACCGCTAATCGTTACTTCAGTTACCAGCCCTGATTCAGTCCAGCCAATGATATCAAATGCACCTGCACTGGTTCCCAAGGCGTATTCATAATTGCTCAGACCAGAGCCAGCATCACTAAAGCCGCTCCAGCTAATAGCCAGAGTATCGTTACTGCCCGTATAATCCAGACCACCGTCACTAACACTGCCTGTTACTGGATCAATAGTATCGATAGTGATGCCATCGGAGGTGACGACTACTGAAACACTATTGGCATCATCAATAGCTCGAATGTTTGCGTAATAAGTAGCTGCATTGTCCAAGGTTAGATCTGAGATCACCGCACTGATGGCGACACCATTATCAGTCCAGGCCACGATATTGGAATCACCCGGTGTGTTTCCAACACTATAGGCAAAAGACTGGAGGTCACGGGAATCACTGCCCTCCCAGAAGATGCTCAACTGGGTATCAGACTGCTGCCAGTCCAGGTCTTCATCGATTGCGCCATCATAGACATGGGCAATGACAGGATCTATAAGATCAATAATAATACCATCACTGCTCACAGGTTCTGAGCCATTTAAAACAGCATCATAGGCAATTACAGTGACATAATAAGACGTCCCACTTACGAGCGAGGCACTGACTGTCACACTGGTCTCTGTCGTAATGGTCCAGGTACTGATATCTGTTCCATTCGGACTGGTACCAAATGCATATTCATAATGGGTTACTCCGCTAACAGCATCTGCAAAGCCACTCCAACTACCGTGGAGTTGATCCGTAGAGTTAGACCAATCCAGATCAGTCGCATCCAGGCCATCCACTACAAGACCACCAGTAGGGATGGAGATATCTATTGTGATGCCATCACTGGTTGCAAAAGCGGAAATATTGTCCACTGAATCAATAGCCCGAACTGCCGCATAGTAAGTAATGCCATCACTTACCAGAGTAGATAGATCTCTGATCGTCGTTTCAGTTTCCAGTCCCAGAGGAGTCCAGTCAACGATATTGCTATCACCTGATGTGGTTCCCAGGGCGTATTCATAATGATGTAATCCTGACCCAGCATCACTGAAGCCTGACCAGCTAATGGCCAGAGTATCATTACTGCCTGTATAATCCAGGTCGCCATCGATGACACTACCTGCTATTGGATCAATAGTATCAATGGTTATCCCATCCGAACTGACAATTGCCGAAATATTTCCGGCGTCATCAGTCACTCTGATATTCGCATAGTAGGTGACATTACTCAGTGTAAGCTCAGTAAGCACTACACTGGTAGCAGTCCCGATATCTGTCCAAACAACCGTATTCACATCACCGGGCGTTGTTCCCACACTATATTCGTAAGTTTGAACGGCACGTGTATCAGATCCACTCCAAAAAATGGACAGCTGACTGTTATCCGACTGCCAGTCCAGATCTGCATCCAGGGCACCATCATTTACAAAGCTTACTACTGGATCAACCAGATCCACTATAAAGCCATCTGAAGTTGTTGTATCCGACATCTGGGAATGGATATCCGTCCCTCGGACGCTGACCACATAATTGGTGTTGCTGGTCAGACTAAGACCGGTCAGAGTAGTAGCAGTATCACTCCCTACCATGACCCAGTCCATTATATTGGAAATATTGGCTGAGTTGGATCCAAGGGCTAACTCGTAGTCAAGGGCTCCATCATCAATAAAGGGCGTCCAGTTCACATCCAGCACATCAGACTGACCCCATACATCCAGATCTGCATCAGACCCGTCCCTGATCTCAACTGCCAGAGGACGTTGACTGGGTTGGTTATGCTCGTAGGCACCGATGTCCGGGTTGGAGCCTGCTGGGTTGGGACGGGAGTTGCCGTCAATGTCGGTTGTTGGTGCGTAGTACCAGGTGTCATCGATTTGGACTGAATCTGTGCCAAATCCGATACAGGGGGAATAATCTGCAAGATTAAATTCTCCTACTTCACCATTAATAAATGAAGGAGATATTTTCAGATTATTGGGATCACGTGGTAAAGCCTCTATATCAGAATTTCTAATGGTTACTATCGATAGCCCATCATAGACAAAATCGTAATTTTGGTTATAGTAAATAATCGAATTGATGGCGTTAAAATCAGAACCAATTAAGAACACACCGGCCTCACCCTCACCAGCAGTATTGTGTACAATAGTACTGTTAATGCTTGTAATGGTGGATTGTTCGACAACATACATCGCACCACCAGAATTAGTTGTTGCATTGTTCGAGATGATAGTATTTGTGAGTAAAATATTACTTCCATAACCATATATCCCACCTCCAAATTCAGAAGCGGAATTATTTATAATTCTTGAAGATCGTAGCTCTGGATTCGATGATTGTGCATATAATCCAGAGCCTCGGACACCTACATTGTTAGAAATATTTATGTGTTCTATAACGGGGCTAGAATTTGACAAACAGTAAATACCTCCTCCAAAACTTGCATTCCCATTTGTCACAGTGAATCCATATAAAACTGTCGAAACATCTTCGCCACTCTCAAAAGTCACAACACTCCCTGCCTGATTTCCATCAATAATTGTGGATGAGATATATGAAGTGTCTTGAGTCGTAAGAAAAAGTGAACCAACCACAATATTATGCCCATTGAAGTTGATATTTTCAACATAGGTACCGGGATAGACCAGCACAGTGTCACCATCAGATGATGCATCAATGGCATCCTGTATCAGAGTAAAATCACCTGTGCCATCCGTTCTAACTGTCCAAAGCACAACAAGTGGAGTACAT
>JAYEKW010000249.1 GCA_034716895.1 Candidatus Neomarinimicrobiota bacterium | reverse complement strand
AGAAATCGGACAGAACCAAAGCTCGTTCTTTTTCCGGCAATGTTTGCACCATACGAAGTTGCACGGTTTTTACTGTGGAATCAGGGTTTCTCAAGAAAAGGCCGCCATTAATTGTCACTCGGTCAGTCTGCGTTGAATCAGCGTCTGTACGATGGTAACTGGTAAATGATGAATCGGATAACAGACTAAAATGGGCCAGACCATCAGCGAAACCGGTCATTGTGACATCATAACTTTCCTCTGGAACGAGGAAACCATACGGTGGCGTGCTATCTCCCTGACGTGCTGTCAACGGTATTGCGTCAGAAATACTGTTGAACACAACTTCAGACTTATAGCCAATTGAATCACCAGCTGGATTTGTGATGCAGACGGGAGTTCCTTTACGATAAATCATGCGCATATAGCCAGTCATTGGCATTAGAGCAACGGGGGCTGATTCAGAATTGGATTGTGATTTTGATAAAATAGGGTAATCCAAACAACTTCGTACAGGGTAATCAAGGTAGAAATTGCACTTTCCCCACCAATGTGCATATTCGGAATACCACCAGGAGTTATCAACTGTATCCACTATAATATAAAGAGCATCATTCCCAGGTTCATTCGGATCATATATTCGTACTCGTACTTTAGATGCATTGGGATCAGGAACAATTGCATACGGAACAACGGCATGTGAACCAGATCCCGTTTGTGCACCAATGAATAGCTTCGCATCATCTCTCTTGTTTTGAAGCAACATTGTCTTGATTTCTTCAAGTGCTTGAACTACGGTTATAGTATCTTTACCTGAAAAAGAGCTATATTGTGCTTCACCATACTGACTCGTGTGGAGTGAATTAATAAACAGCCTAATATCATCATTTATACTTGCTTGATGAATTTCCTGTGGCAAACTGACATTTGCCCATCGTGGAGACAGCAACTCGCGACTGCCAAAAGTCAGAAGTGAAGTATTCGCCAAACCCTCACAACTACCTCCCCATACATCCGCCAAATCATCCCAAGCATATAATGACAGCATCCGATAATATGCACCCGTTGGTGTATGAAAATAACATTGCGATTCACTGAAGGTTGTTACCATTAGTGGCCAATCAGGGAAGTATTCCGATGGCATAAGTGCAAATGGAAAGGCAGGGTCAAAACTGGGATATTCACGATCAGTATATGGGTCGGTACCGTTTTGGTAATCAAACTGACTCCACCATGATGGCGGCCAGAGAAAAGATTCCTGATTTTGGTACTGCCATCCCTGAGTCGAGGGAAGATAAAGCTCATACGTACTGTCAGCCGCATAACGGGTCAGATAGTATGGTTTAATATGGAAAATCTCACTGGTTTTATAATAGCTTGGGTTGGCGGCGTCAGATACTCGGATTAAACATCGCGCCGACATCACCGCTGGTATTTCCCATGGATATAGAGGCAAAGCCGCTTTTATCGATTTTTGAGGAGGACGACCCTGGTGAATTCATCAAATAAATTTAAAAAGGAAGATTTTGTAATTAAAAAAG
>JAYEKW010000248.1 GCA_034716895.1 Candidatus Neomarinimicrobiota bacterium | reverse complement strand
CCGATGGGCGTAGAGACGATATATAGTTTACCAGTAGACATAATTTAGTCAAAAGTCGAAAGTCGAAAGTCGAAAGTCGAAAGTCAAAAGTCAAAAGTCAAAAGTCAAAAGTCAAAAGTCGAAAGTCGAAAGTCGAAAGTCAAAAGTCAAAAGTCAAAAGTCAAAAGTCGAAAGTCGAAAGTCGAAAGTCGAAGATATTTTTAAACTCCCAACACCTAACACCTAACACCTAACTCCTAACCAAAAACAATAGGGCGCAAGTATTTATGCCTACGCCCCAAATTTTTGCAATGCTTCTAGAGATCGAAGGAAATTCCTTGGGCTAAAGGTAGTTCTTTACTCCAGTTGATGGTATTGGTTTGACGACGCATATAAGCCTTCCATGCATCGGAACCAGATTCACGACCACCGCCAGTTTCCTTTTCACCACCAAATGCTCCACCGATCTCAGCACCTGAAGTACCAATATTCACATTGGCAATACCGCAATCAGAACCCACATGTGAAAGGAACTGCTCAGCATGCTGCATATTCATGGTGAAGATGGCTGAAGAGAGTCCCTGTGGCACTGCGTTGTGAATTTCAATGGCCTCATCAATGGTTTTGAAGGGAATAATGTACAGGATAGGCGCAAAAGTCTCTCGCTGAATGATATCCCAGTGGTTCTCACCGATAACAATGGTAGGTTCCACGAAATAGCCTGATCTGTCTTTGATGGCGTTACCACCAGCAACAATTTTTCCACCAACTTCCTTGATTTCACGAATGGCCTGTTCGTATACTTCCACGGCACCGGCATCAACCAAGGGTCCCATCAGAGTTCCTTCTTCCAGAGGATCACCAATGCGAACCTGGCCATAGGCTTTTACCAGGCGCTCAACAAAACCATCCATGATATTTTCCTGGATGATGATCCGGCGGGTGGACGTACAACGTTGACCGGCTGTTCCAACAGCACCAAAAACGGTGGCGGGGATAGCCATATCCAGATTAGCAGTATCATCAATAACGATGGCGTTATTGCCGCCAAGTTCCAGAATGGTACTGCCAAATCGTTTAGCAACCACTTCACCTACATGACGACCCATGGGTGTTGATCCGGTAAATGAGACCATGGGGATGCGTTTATCATTAATAAGACGCTCTCCAATAACAGATCCACGACCAATAACCACGTTGAAAATACCTTTATAACCATTCTCCTCCAGGACCTGATTACAAATCTTCTGAACTGCAATACCACAGAGTGGAGCTGTTGATGATGGTTTCCAGATGGTTGTATCACCGGCGATGGCAGCCAGAAAGGAGTTCCAGGCCCAGACGGCTACGGGAAAATTAAAGGCAGAAATAACCCCTACGACACCTAGGGGATGGTATTGATCATACATGCGGTGCTGGAAACGCTCGGAGTGCATGGTACTTCCATAAAGCATCCTGGATTGTCCAACAGCGAAGTCGGCAATATCGATCATTTCCTGAACTTCTCCGTCGCCCTCCTGTTTGATTTTACCCATTTCCAGGGCTACCAAACTACCCAGTGCATCTTTTTTCTCGCGAAGAGCAACTCCCATTTTCCGAACCAATTCACCTCGAATGGGTGCTGGAACCTGACGCCACTCTTTAAAGGCTTCAGCAGCAGCAGCCACGACTTGTTCATAGGCCTCTTCGGTACACTGATAGACCTTGGCAATCACTTCACCAGTAGCCGGATTGCGAGACTTTAGGACATCTGTCCCGCTAGTGGCCAACCATTCACCGGCACCAATACTGGCACCAGCATTAAATTCTTCAATTCCCAGTTCCTTCAAAAAATCCATATTTACCTCACTGTATTTAATAATTAAGATTTAACATTTAATATTTATATGAGCCCTACTTTGAAAAGATTTGATGACCTAATAATGTACTCAAACCTTGATGGCCTCGCAAAAAGTCCCTCTCGCCCGCCTGCGTATAACTTCGTGCGGGCAGGCAGAGCGCGCAGAGCCGCAAAGTGTTGATTATTATAAACATACGCCATATTTCCATAACCTATTAAAATTATTGTAGTTAAGTCGATATTCATGTTTTTTCAAATACTTTTTGCGGTTTCGTCAACATTTAATATTTATATGAGCCCTACTTTGAAAAGATTTGATGACCTAATAATGTACTCAAACCTTGATGGCCTCGCAAAAAGTCCGATCTATTGCTCCTTGTAGGACAAAACTTTTGCGTCGTCCTCGAATAAGTATTTGCGAGATCGTCAACCTTCAACTTCTAACTTTTAACTCTAACAGCGTATTCTTTAAATTCGATCCCCAGGGTTTTTAGCTCAGCCAATACCGGTTCATAGATCGTGGGATCGGTGGGAATATGTACACCACTAAGATTGATCTTATCCTCTAAAATAAGTTTCACCACTATGGCCAGAGGTAAAGAAACAGTTCGGGACATAGAGCTGGCCCCACCGGGAATCCCATAATCAACCAGTGTGGAAGTGATCTTCTCATCGTATCCATCATAACTGGCTCTGAAACGATGCTGCAAGGCGACCATATCCCGTTCCTCATCTGCATAAGCCATTTTCTTGCTCATGATATCAGCTAATAGATCAATTACGGTAGAACCTTTGCAATCAAATATATCCTGATCAAAGAGTCCTAACCATTCCAGCGCCTGGATCACAGTTGAGCTCTCAGTCATTTCCAACTTCCGGGCGATCTGTGAACGAATATTCTCTGAATCGAGTTCATTCAGGTCAGCCAGAATCTCAGCAAAACTGGTCATACCCGGTTCAATGGCAATATCCTGTAAAAGATTCAACGCCTCAAAAGCCAGGATAAATTCATGCCAGCCCGGATAGCGTAAGGTTCCACGGAGTAATAATTCGATATTTCCAAAGCCATAGGCATCTTCATAAGAAATTGAATCACGGTTGGGATAGGCTTCAAATTCCCGTCCTTCAATGGTCATGGGTCTTGTGGAATGAAAGAGCTCGGCGGGGCTGAGTTCTTTGATCTCTTTATTTTCAATATAGCGTGCTGAGCTTTTACCTGCCAGAAGCACACCCTTGGGACTCCACGAAAATTTATAGCCAAAAGGATTAGTATTAGCTTCCGGTGCCGGCAAGCCACCACAGACCGAAACAAATTCTATAATCTTACCGCCTCGATCTCTAATGCTATGGATAATCTGCATGGCAGACATGTGATCGATCCCTGGATCCAGACCCATCTCGCACAAAAACAGAAGTCCCTTTTCTCTGGCTTCTTCGTCCAATGCACGCATATCATCTGAAACGTAAGAAGCATTGACCATTGGTTTCCCAGCAGCTATGCAGTGTTTGGCAACAATGGGGTGCAAAACATAGGGTAACAATGAAACAACCAGGTCAGATCCAGCGATCAATTGACCCAAATGGTCAGCATTCTTTACATCCAGAGTGGCAACTTGTCCTCTTGGATTCCCGTTAATGGCATTTTGAGCATTTTCTTCCAGGATATCTGCTACGGTAAGATTGAAATCAGTGTTTTTAAACAGATAATCAATGAGAGGCTGCGAAACGAGACCAGCCCCGAGGATCAGAACATGTTTGGACATAAGATTCACTATGCTTTCAGGTATTTTTCCAAATATTTATATGCAGGAGTCAGTTCACCACCGTGGGCGATGACTGCTTTCTTTACTTCAGGGGGTAATTCAAGGTCAGCAAATGGTTTTGAGTAATCACAGGCACCCATGGCGGGCACAAAGGGTAGTAAAGCCTCTCCAAAGGCCTCTGAAGCCTCTCTGGGCAACTCGGTGGGCAAGTTATCAACGGCCATAAGCAGCACGCCATTCCCCTGGAAACCCATCAATTTTGAATTGGTGTCAGGATCGTACACATAGACCGGATCGGGACTGAGCGTGGCACCTGAATTAAACTGGATAGCACCATCGATATCACAGGTGATATCACCCACCACCAACAATGAAGGATCATGTTTATAATGAGCTTTGATCTCATCCAAGGTGATCAACCGGGGGTAAGGTGTATCCCAGTAGATGCAACTTACGAGGATATTCATTTTGTTCAGGTAGGGATTAAATTTTGACTGATATTTCTCAGGATGATCGAAATAGTCCTGAAGCACAAAAATATTTTTTTTATCAATTGGTTCGAACATGTCGATCTCTTTGAAAACCACTTTTATGATCTTACCTGAATAATCAGCCAGATCTACATGCAGTAGTTCAGTGGCTGATAACTCCACCAGTGGTAAAATATCCAGGATCTCCTGAGCACCTTTGGCAACATTACCATAACCGGTGATACCCACTACCAAAGCCGGTTTCCCCTTAAGCCATTCCTGGATCTCTGGTGCAATTTCCTTCAGAGATGCTTTGATCTCGACTAGATCTTTATAATCCTGGGCTTGTTTGATCTTCATGAAAGGGCTATTTACTCCTAACACCGCTTGGCGTTGTCCATAGGACCATAACGAATTCACCATACCAGCCAAACCAGCGTGCCTACCAAAAAAGACCAGACGACGATCTTGTTCATCACTGATCAATTCATAATCCAGCAAGGTGGCTCCCACATCAAGAATATGCTGCAGCATAGACATGTTATAGTCCTGCCCCTTGATAGTATGGGAAAAATACAGGTAGGCCTGTTTACTGTGAATGTCTTTCACATCGATCTCTTTTACAGCCATGACCAGATTTGCAGCCTTAAGATCAGCAGGCATCTCGATCCCGATCGAACTGAACTCAATATCTTTAAATTTTCGTTGTTCAGAGGGTTGTACGGTGATGGAAAGTTGGGGGTTTTGAGTGTGTAATTGTTGGATCTGCACGGGGGTTAGAGGGATGCGAGCCTCACCCGGTTTGTGCTCTCCAATGATTCCGATTCTTGCTGTCATTAGTATGAATTCCCTATCAATTAATGTCCACTCACAAATAAGCCACGGAATATAGTTTGAGGGACTTGTTTCTCAAGGTTTATGCGGAGGAGAATGGGGTCAAATTCTGGAAATATTTAGTTTTTTCCTGGGTGGTTGATGCGAATCCAATCCTGAGTCATCTGCTCTAACCATTCCGTTCTCAGATCTGAATTTGGATATTTCCCAACAGCTATTCGTTGCCGACATGCTTCAAAAAGGATCACAGCGGTTGCCACGGAAACATTCAGACTCTCCACCATGCCGAACATGGGTATACGGATATTGTTATCAGCCAATTCAGTCATCTCTGATGATACTCCCCGGTTCTCATTGCCCAGGATGATGGCAGATGGCTGGGTCCAGTCGATATCGTGGATGGAAACAGCATCCGATGTAAGATGTGTGGAATAGAGTTTATAACCCTGTTGCCTGAGATCGTGGGCAACTTTTTCAGCTTTCGTATATTTGTTATATCTAACCCATTTCCCACCTGAGGCAGTCACTTTTGGGTGAAGTTCAGGAAATTTCTCTTTGGTGTACAGCAATTGGACTTCAGCGATCCCCACTGCATCAGCTGACCGAAAAATAGCTCCAACATTATGATCATCATGAATATTCTCTATGATCAGCGTTAGATCGAGCTGGCGATTTCTCACTACCTTCTTGATCGTGTCCAGCCGCTCCTCAGTCACCATGGCGGCTAACTGATCCAAACTTGGTGCCAAAATTAGTTTACTTGAGCTTTACCGCAGTTCCGAAGGCCATGACTTCGGCAGTCCCCTGCATGATCATAGCCGTGGAGAAACGCACGCATACAACGGCATTTGCTCCCATATCGGTAGCTTTTTGCTGCATCCGTTCAATGGCTTGATTGCGGGCGTGAGCCATCATTTCTGTATATTCCGGTACTTCGCCACCAACGATGGTTCTTAAACCGGCCATGATATCCCGTCCGATGTTTCGGGCTCTGATGGTACTGCCCATTGCCACACCCAGAGATTCCGTGATCTCTTTCCCTGCCACGGTTTCAGTTGTAACCCAGACTACCATTTTTCTCTCCTGAAGGTTTCTTTTTTGTTCATTTCAACTTTCTGGATCAGAACATAGACAATTCCGATGACCACTGCCATAATGATAATGGTTTTCATACGTCTCCCTATGCGATTGTATTAGGTCTCATTTTATGATGGTTAACTGGTTTCAGTTTCCTCACCGAGTTTTCTCAATAACTCCAAAGTGTAGATCCCTGAATCGTGACCATCCGCCCAGGTAAATTGAATGGCATAGTGTCCCACCCAATCGAATGATTTCAATTGATATGTTTTTTCATTCTTGATCTTGGTAATGCCAAAGGTTTTGTTGCCAAACAGATCGCTCTCCCCTGAACAATTGGCACAGGGGCAGGCATCTCTCAATTTATGGAAATCGATGAGTGCTTCTGCCCCATCATCCCAGCGAATGGCCAGGCCAACTGGTAATTGTATAATTTCAGATATTTTCATTAACTTGATAATCCTTTCGGTGAGAATATAAGTGGTGGAGGAAGATTATTGGTATAGAAGATTTTTGGACGGTGGGATAAAATACACTCCCTCTGGGAGGATCGAATCGTGTAACGATTCGGGGAGGGCTTCCCGCCAAGCAGGTAATTTGGACATAATGACCGAATATTTCGGCTAGCTGTTTAAACCCCCTCCGCCCTGCGGGACGGATCCCCCTGCAAGGGGGATGGTTCGCGCCACCAGGTAGGTGCATACAAAACCATAGCTTGTTTATACAGCATGAATTCACCCTCCCTCCGGGAGGGTGAATCGTGTAACGATTCGGGGAGGGCTTCCTGCCAAGCAGGCAATTTTGACATAATGACCGAGTGTTTACTCAGAGTGCTCCTCAATATAAGCAGCTTCCCGTTTACCTTCTTCTTCATCAACAAACTTGAAGAGAACCGCACCTATTACGAAAAGCAGTACTACGGAGCCAATCCCCCAGCGTGAGGCAATCTGGCCAATGGCTTCCATCTGTTCAGGCGTATTGGCCAGGGGTCCCAAAGTACCTTTAATGGTTAATCCAACGACACCAATA
>JAYEKW010000247.1 GCA_034716895.1 Candidatus Neomarinimicrobiota bacterium | reverse complement strand
GATCAGTGATGTTGGGATAAAACTGGCAAAACCTGATGGTTGGGCACTGCCAGAGGTAAAAGTTGCGAACACAGTCGTTAATGAATGGGAAGAACTCACCTTTGACTTTTCAACACATCACCAGGAAGGCTATGATCAGATAGTTGTATTTCCAGATTTTAACCTGGATGGTAGAACTCAGGACAACTTGGTATACCTCGATAATATCACTTTCTCTCCGCAGATGCTTCCTACCGAACCCACAGTGGCTGCACCTGTGCCCACACAAGATGAAGCTGATGTTGTATCACTATTCAGTAATGCCTACACCAATGTAACAGTTGATACCTGGTCCGCTGAATGGGATGCTGCAGATGTTGCCGATGCTCAGGTAGTTGGAGATGATGTAAAACTATATACAAATCTGACATTTGCTGGTGTGGAATTTACTTCAGCACCTGTAGACGCTTCTGAAATGACCCATTTCCATTTAGATCTCTGGACTCCTGATCCAACTGCTGCTCCAGCCGTGTTCAAGGTGAAGCTGGTTGACTTTGGTGCCGATGGTGCCTTTGGTGGCGGTGATGATACAGAACATGAGTTGGAATTTACCGACCCACCGCTTATGACTGGATCCTGGGTGAGTATTGATGTTCCAATGGCTGATTTTGCAGGTCTGTCAGAACAGGCTCACCTAGCCCAGATGATTATCACTTCAGATCCGAATACGGTATATGTAGATAATGTATACTTTTATGCTGAAGAGGTCGTCCTTCCCGGACCACACGCTCCTGTTGATTTTGAAGTTGGTGGACATGGTGCAGACTGGACCTGGACGGTAGAAGAAAATGCTACCAATCCAGCTTTGGAGGTTATCGCTAATCCAGTGAGTGGTGGGATTAATACCTCAGCAACTGTAGGTCGGTTTACTGCATTGCAGGCTGGACAGCCATGGGCCCTGTTTTATACTGACGATATTGGTGAGTTTACCTTTGATACCACAAACGCCCTTGTAAAAATCATGGTTCATAAACCTATCGTTAGCAATTTCGCTATCAAGTTAGAAGGCGCAAGTCCTCCGATTGAAATTCAGATTCCAAATACTGTCACAAATGATTGGGAAGAATTGAGTTTCAACTTTGCTGATCAAATAGGAAATAGTTACAACAGAATTGTAATCATTCCTGATTTTGACATGGGAGGAAGAACCCAGGACAACATAATCCATATTGATAATATTACTTTCTCATCTTCTCAGGAAGAACCTCTCCCAGGTCTGTTCTTTTCTGAATATAGTGAGGGAAGTGAAGGTAGTAACAAATATGTGGAAATCTATAATCCCACGGGTGTTGATGTAGATCTCTCAAGCTACTCTGTGCAGGGAACAAACAATGGAACTGCCTGGGGAGATGGGGGAGACCGGGATACAACCCTATCTGGAATACTGGCTGCAGGTGATGTGTTTATTATCGCACCAGATCAGGCTAATGCAGATATCCTGGCTCTGGCCAATATGATTCTGGAATATGAAAGTCCTGTACACTACAATGGCGATGATGGTATCGCCCTGCTCAAGGATGGTTTGATTATAGATGCCATCGGAGTTGAAAATGTAGATCCAGGAGATGGCTGGGATGTAGCTGGTGTTGCTGAAGCAACCCAAGATCATACATTGATCAGAAAAAATGAAGTGATGTTTGGAAACATCGGCAACTGGGAAATGTCAGCCGGAACCGATTCCCTGGATTCCCAGTGGCTTGTTGCTGATCCAGCGACTAATGATTATACGCCACCCACTTTAGGCTGGCATATAACCCCACCGCCAGCAGTTCCAGTAGTGGCTGCTCCCATACCAGATGTCAATGCTGATCAGGTGTTATCTATCTTCAGTGGTGCCTATACAGATCTGGCTGAGACCAATTTCAATCCTGACTGGGGCCAATCCACGGTTGTCAGCAATGAAGAAGTTGCTGGTGATAACACCTTGAAATATGTCGATCTGAATTACCAGGGTACCAATCTTGGTGGTGCAGAGGGTGTGGATCAGGATGTGACGGGATATGAATATATTCACGTTGATTTCTGGACACCCAATGCCACAGCATTGAACTTCTTCCTCATCAGCCGTACAACGGGCGAGCAGGTTTTTGCTCTACCAGTTGCAACTGAAGAATGGGTTAGTGTTGATATCCCCCTGAGTCATTTCACTGACCTGGGTCTCGGATTATCTGATATATTTCAGTTCAAGGTTGATGGTGGTGATGGATCTACTATCGTTTATTTCGATAACTGGTACTTCTATACAACCGTTGTAAGCGTAGAAGACCTTGCCATGCTGCCTGAGGAATCAGTTCTGGAACAGAACTTCCCAAATCCATTCAATCCAAGTACAACCCTCAGATATGGAATCCCGGAAGAATCTGCAGTCTCCATGATTATCTATGATATTCGTGGAAATGTTGTCAGAACTATGCAATCAGGTTCCAAACCTGCTGGTTGGTATGAGCTTGAGTGGAATGGACTTGATAATGCTGGAATTCCAGTATCCACGGGTCTATATCTTACAAGATTACAAGTTGGAACATATACTCAGACGATCAAGATGCTTTATCTGAAGTAGATCATATCGTCTGAGCGTTTTTATGAAGGGCTGGATTTATCCAGCCCTTCATGCTATTAATGGTTGTCGGGATTAAAAAAATGTTGATGCAAATATCCCAAAACAGTTCATCGGTAAAGGGGAAATCATGATCAGATATCGAAATAATTTCGTACAAAAACCAGGCGCTCTCACCGTCTTCTTCTTATGTCTAATTTT
The DNA here is from genome assembly GCA_034716895.1 of Candidatus Neomarinimicrobiota bacterium. Lineage (NCBI taxonomy): Bacteria > Pseudomonadati > Fidelibacterota > Fidelibacterota bacterium. The sequence goes on along the minus strand of JAYEKW010000247.1, from coordinate 4,200 downwards.
TTCCCTGACAGGCAAATCCCTGGGGCAAGCTGTTGAAGTTGGAGCTGGAAGTTACAGCACTGCGCTACCTCCGGGGGCAATTGGGCCACAAACTGCTTCTGGGGCGACTGCCATTCCGAAAATATCTAATTCATTTGATCAGCAAATCCAGACAAATGATTTCTGGAGTAGTCTGATTTATCCCTTTTATGGAGATCCTCATTCCAACAATCTTTTTGCTCACCCTTTAAATTTTAGAGCCGTAAATACAGGACTGCAAATAGGATATACTCCAAACTATATATTTGCGGCCAACGATTATTTATATCCATATTCCCATCAGCTAACTGTTGGTGTCAGCGGATTAGCTGCTTCTCGAACAGTGGTAGATAGCTATGGGGACTGGACCGTAACTGCATTGTGGGAAAGTGGTGCAAGATCGATGGAGGCTACTTTGGGTCACGGTCTTCCATACACATTCTTTAGAATAACTGGCGGAGATGCTGTCATTAATTCTTCTCAAAACCCAAGCATCTGGTACCAACAAAATGAGGTGCTTGGAATTACAATTGACGGTAAACATTTCGGTATATTTGGTCCCACTGGATCGTCCTGGTTAGGAACCAGCACCTTCCAATCGAACCTTAATGGCCAGGATTATCTTTCCATAGCACTTTTACCAGATACAAATCCTCTGACGCTTGAATTATTTAGAAGCCATGCCTATGCCTATGTAACGAATAGTACGGTCGATTGGATTTACAACGAGACTACAGCAGAATTGACCACCACCTATAGCTATGAAACAACTCTGATGGATGATGGTAATGCAGCAAATATAAATGAAACGCTAACTGCGCTCTACCGACACCAGTGGCTAACTACATCGAACCCCTTGACAGACTACAATTATCAATCTCCCCGTGGGTTACAAAAGCTATTTGAAGGCAATTCATTTACCACTGACCTGACATTCTCTGGAATTTTGCCGGCTCTTCCTGATCAGGGAAATTACAATCGTGCCGAGCTGTTGGCTCTTGTTCAAAGTGTGGCCAGTGAAACCTTACCCATCGGTCCGTCCTATGAAAATGGGAAAGCCATGGCCCGTTTTGCGAATTTGGTTCACATAGCGGATCAACTTGGAGCCATCACTGAGCGTGATCACTTCCTCTCGGAGCTGAAAAATCGTCTGGAAGATTGGTTTACTGTGGGGGGTGAGCAGGAATATTCCTATAACGATAATTGGGACGTCCTGACGGGATATCCCTCCGGGTATGGGGCGGACAATCAAATTAATGATCATCACTTCCATGCTAGCTATGCGATCGTATCTGCAGCAACTATTGCCCAATACGATAGCACATGGACCGCCCAGGAGAACTGGGGAGGAATGGTAAATCTGCTAATCAAAGATTCAAACAACTGGGATAGGGAGGATGGCCAGTTTCCATACTTAAGAACCCATGACTCCTATGCAGGTCATTCCTGGGCAGCTGGACATGGTGACTTTGGCGACGGGAACAATCAGGAATCCAGTTCTGAGTCCATGAATTTTGCCTCGGCTGTGATTCTCTGGGGTGAGGCAACCAATCAGCATGATATCCGCGATTTGGGTATTTTTCTGTACACTACGGAAACAACAGCCATCGAGCAATATTGGTTTGATGTTGACAATGAAGTATTTCCCGCAGATTATGCTCATGTAGCCCTGGGAATGGTATGGGGTGCAAAAGGTGTCCATTCCACCTGGTTTGGTGCGGAGCCTGAGCAGATTCATGGTATCAATATTCTTCCTGTTACGAGTGGCTCAGTATATCTGGGCCGACACCCCGATTATGTGCTTGAAAATTATGATGAAATTGTGGCTGAAAACAACGGACAACCCAATATGTGGCAGGATGTGTTATGGGAGTACCTGGCCCTGGCGGATCCGGATTTAGCATTGTCCTACTACTATGCAGACAATTCTTACCTACCGTTTGATGGAGAGTCTCGGGCTCATACGCTGCACTGGTTGTACAATTTGAAGAAGATGGGACAGGTTGATACAACTATCTTTGCAGATATCCCAACCTATTCTGTTTTCAAGGATGATGCAGATGATATAACATATATTGCCTATAATGCTGGTTCAGAGGACCGGTTGGTAACGTTTTCTGATGGTTTTTCAATGTCTGTAGCCCCCAGGGAAATGAATTCTTTCAGTACTTCAAATGCCAATCCTGATGCACCCGTTGTCCTGATACAAAGCAACAGAACCTCCGGTAAGCTACCATTAACAGTAGAGTTCACCGGGAGTAATAGTTTTGATCCGTATGGATCGTCCATATCATATTTTTGGGATTTCAATGATGGGGAAACATCTGATGCTGCTGATGTTGAACACAGATTTACGGAAATTGGAATCTTTAATGTATCATTGACTGTCGCGAACGAGCAAAATCTCTCAACAACTGACAGCATTATGATAACTGTACTAGAAAATGGAACGCCCTATTTGGGAATCCCATTTGCCATTCCAGGAGTAGTACAGGCAGAATTTTATGATTTGGGTGGCGAGGGTGTTGCCTATCACGACAATGACGCTGTAAACCTTGGCGTACCATTCAGAAGTTCAGAGGGGGTTGATATTGAAGCATCCAACGATGTTGGTGGTGGTTATAACATCGGTTGGATCGAAAATGGAGAATGGGTTGAATTCACCATAGATGTATCGGAAGCTGGGATATACAACGTTATTCCAATGATTGCCTCAGTCCCCGGTGGAGGGAGTTTGCATATTGAATTTAATGGAATTGACTTGACAGGTGTAAGAAGTATACCGGTGACAGGTGGCTGGCAATTCTGGCAAGAGCTTCAGATTCCGGATGTTTTTCTGAGCGCTGGTGAGCAAATTATGCATGTTAGTTTTGATACTGGCGGATTTAATTTGAATTGGATTGAGATAGAGGCATCTACGGCTATTACAGGTAGAGGATCACCAGAGATCCCTGGCTATTTCGAATTGGAACAGAATTATCCCAACCCATTTAATCCAAGCACCACCCTGAAGTTTGGATTACCTGAAGCTGCAAATGTTTCCCTGGTCATTTATGACATTCGGGGAAATGCAGTGCAAATGTTGTGCTCAGGATATCAGGCTGCTGGTTGGTACGAACCTGTCTGGAATGGTTTGGATAAATCAGGACGAGCAGTGCCGGCTGGTCTATATCTGGCTAGACTTCATGCTGGGGAGTACACTAAGACGATCAAGATGTTGATGTTGAAATAATCCACCGGTAGGCTCATAAACCGCCCTTCGACGTGCTCAGGAATCGGACCTTGAGCCTGTCAAAAGAACCAACTATCCACCCAGTACCAATGACGACCTATGTCGAATGACGAAGTGTCAAAAATATGGCCAGAATCAAGCCTCCAAATGGCATATTAGCAGGGGTGATATTTATAGTCAGAGGATTTAATGATTCGATACATAAAATTGATTCTCCTAATGATTGGTATTGTTATCTCCGCACATGGTCAGCCCTATCGAGGTGCAGAATTACGCACTAGAGAAAGCTTTCAATACGGTCGTTTCGAGGCCAGTATCAAATCTGCTCAAGGACCGGGTATCCTGAACAGTTTTTTTACCTACAATGATTCAGTACCGACCACGCTCTGGGCTGAAATTGATTTTGAGATTCTGGGACGGTATTCAGACAATGTTGATGTAAATGTCATTAATGTGGATGGTTCCCATCTTCGCCAGCATCCCCTGGATTTTAATCCTCATCTTGATTTCCATACCTATTCCATTGAATGGACTCCAAACTATGTAGCCTGGTTTATGGATGGTGAGGAATTTTATCGCCAGACCGGTACGCACATCGATGCGCTTTTTCAATCGGGTAAGCTGATGATGAATAGCTGGACACCCATTTATGAAGATTGGGTGGGGATCATGGATGATCGAATTCTACCAAGATTTTCATATTATGATTGGGTGTCATATGCCGCTTATACGCCTGGAACGGGGTCTGTTGGCAATGACCAGAATTTTACTCCTGTCTGGCTCGATGATTTTGATGAATATGATCCAATCAGGTGGGAGAAGAGTGATGGTTGGTCCTGGAATGGGAATAATGCACTGCTGGTTGCTGAAAACGTTGTCTTTGAAGAAGGTCAAATGATTTTGTGTCTGACACGTCCCGGTGAAGAGGGTCGAGTTGACATCCATCCGCC
>JAYEKW010000246.1 GCA_034716895.1 Candidatus Neomarinimicrobiota bacterium | reverse complement strand
GGATCCTTTTTAACTTTGCCCCTCCTCATTTTTCTGGGACTGCCACCCAATATGGCCAATGGGACCAATCGCATGGCCATTCTGATGCAGAACACATTTGCAGTTGGACGCTTTGTCAAGAAGAAGGTTAATCCCGGTTATTTCTCGCTTAAAGCAGCACTGTATACTGTACCCGGTGGTATCATCGGTGCCTGGCTGGCTACTCAAGTCAGCAATGACCAGTTTCAGGTCAGTCTGGCTCTGGTCATGATCATTATGTCACTGTTCACCCTGTTCTCAACCAACAAAGAAGGGAAGGATCCCATTGAGCCGGAATCCTATGTTGGAAGTTGGCTGGGACCTGGATTTGCCTATTTTTTGGTAGGTATCTATGGTGGCTATATCCAAGCAGGGGTGGGCTTTCTCGTGTTGACAGTACTACTCTGGCAAAACATCAACTTGGTGCATGGGAATGCAGTTAAACTAACCATTATTATTTTCTTCACGACTATCGCATTGCTCATCTTTGCCTGGAACGGACAGGTCAACTGGGGTATGGGCATCATGCTCGGGGTAGGGAATATGCTGGGCGCCTGGCTGGGTACCCATGTAGCTATCACAAAAGGTCATAATTTTATAAAGCAGGTGGTTACTGTTGCAGTCATCGGGTTTGCGATTAAACTATTGCTGGATTTGTAAAAATAAATGCAACCACAGATTACACGGATTACACGGATTATTACTATAGAATGACCTTTGACTTCGCAGGGGATACACAGGTCGTTGTACTCGCCCATAATGATCATCTGTGAACATTTTCCCACCTGGCGAAGCTCGGCTTGTGCGGCGTAGTGAAACGTAGACGGAAGCGCGTAGCGGGGTGACAAAAAGAAATTATTTTGGACAATTATGAATGTAAATAAAGACGCCTTTGATCTATCCTCTTTACCCAGTATTGAGGCACTCCTGCAACATGTCGCAGATCTTGATCTACCCCATAATTTAAAGAAGAATGAAGCCCGTGAATTACTGGCTGAAATCCGTCAAAAGGCAGCTCGGGGCAAATCTGGTCAGATAGAGAATCTGGAGAAACAACTTAATCAGCGCCTACTCAAGATTAAAAATTCACTACGGAAAGTGATCAATGGGACCGGTGTAGTGATCCATACCAATCTGGGGCGTTCTCCCTTGAGCACGGAGATGTTTGAGGCGCTGGAACTTCTGCGGGACAGCTATGTGAATCTAGAACTGGATCTGGATGATGGCCGCCGCGGAAATCGACATGACCATCTGCGTCCCTGGATCCGGGCTCTAACCCTGGCCGAAAATGGTCTGTTGGTTAACAACAATGCCGCTGCTGTGTTACTCGCCCTGAATTCACTGGCCGATAAAAAGGAAGTGATCATCAGCCGGGGGCAATTGGTAGAGATCGGTGGTTCTTTTCGCATCCCTGAGATTCTACGCAAAGCCGGTTCCAAACTGGTGGAAGTCGGGACAACAAATCGAACCCACCTCAAGGACTATGCTTCAGCCATTACCCCTCGAACCCGATTATTGCTCTGGGTACATTCCTCAAATTATAAAATTACCGGTTTTACCAAGGAAGTAGCGCTTCAGGAATTGGTGGATCTGGGCAATAAACATGCTATACCCGTCATGGCCGACCTGGGAAGTGGTGCATTGGTGCCCATCGATGGTTTTGGTCTGGAACGTGAACCCCTGGTCTCTGAAGTCATTAAAACCGGGGTGGATGTGGTCACTTTCTCAGTTGATAAATTATTGGGTGGACCTCAGGGAGGTATTCTTGCCGGTAAACAGAGTCTGATCAACAAGATTGAGAAGAACAATCTCCTGCGGGCTTTACGACCTGATAAAACGCAGATACTGCTGACTTTGCAGGGTTTAAAAGCGTTTTCAAAAGGCATGAATATCCCAGAGAATGTTCCCATATACCGGGACCTGACAACTCCAGTTGCAGTCCTGAAAAATCGCGCACACCTGATCATTAAAGCTGTGGGTCACCCCGATCTATCCCTGACGGAGATAAAGACGACAGCACAGGTAGGCTCTGGGGCTTCTCCCTCCGAGACGATGCCCTCAGTCGGGATCACCATTCATCACAAAAAAATGAAAGCTACCAGGTTGGCTGCTTGTCTCAGGACAAATGATCCTGCACTTATGGGTCGTATCAGTGATGATCTTTTTATAATCGATCTGAAGGCAGTCCGGGAAACCGAGGATATTGCAATCATTCAGGCATTGAATGCACTCGAGTAGTGTACCTGAGCTGACCCAAGATAACCGTATTAATCAATGCTCGAGATGACGAGGATCCTGGTTTTCAGTTTCTAATTTCTACTCCAAGGAGGCAACCAATATGAACATTTCTTCCGTTTGGAAATCGCGTCTAAAAGCCCTGGGGCCTGGTTTGCTCTGGGCTGGTGCGGCTATTGGTGTCTCACATCTGGTCCAAAGCACTCGAGCTGGAGCCAGCTATGGCTTTACCCTGGTCTGGGTGGTTCTGGTTGCTAATCTGTTCAAATACACAGCCTTTGAATTTGGACCCCGCTATGCGGCTGCCATGGGCGAAAGTTTGCTGGATGGGTATCAACGGGTGGGCAGATGGGCTTTGGTTATCTTTTTAGTGTTGACTTTCGGAACCATGTGGACCCTGCAGGCTGCAGTAACCATTGTAACTGCCGGCTTGGCCAGCAAGATATTTGGATTGGCGCTGAGTCCAGTTTCCTGGAGCGCCATCATTCTAGCTGTTTGTGCTGCTATCCTAACGGCGGGGAAGTACCGCTTCTTGGATAAGTTGATCAAAGTGATTATTATTGTTCTGACGATCTCAACCATTTTTGCCGTTGGTGCAGCTATTGGTCATGGCCCAGCTGCCAAAGCTGATTTTATTTCTCCGGCTCTTTGGAGTGTTGCCGGAGTTTCATTTCTGGTTGCTTTAATGGGGTGGATGCCCTCGGCCATTGATATCTCGGTTTGGCATTCATTGTGGACCATTGAACGCAGAAAAGAAACGGGCAGTGCCCCTTCACTGAAGGATGCATTGTTCGATTTTCGGCTGGGCTATTTTGGGACAGCCATTCTTGCTTTGGGGTTCCTGACCCTGGGCGCTCTCATCATGTATGGCACGGGTGAAACCTTTTCAGGGGCGGGTGGTGTTTTTGCCGGTCAATTTATCAATCTATATACATCCACCCTGGGTGAATGGAGTTATCTCCTGGTTGCTGTAGCTGCTTTCACCACCATGTTCAGTACAACCCTGACTGTGGCAGATGCCTTCCCCCGGGTATTGACCCGATCGACCGAACTTATTTTTCCAGAAAAATATGCGGGACAGAACAATAGCCATTTGTACTGGATCTGGATGGCTGTGGTTTTGGGTGGTGGTCTGGCTATTATTGGATTGTTCATTCAAGGGATGACCTTTCTGGTAGATCTGGCGACAACGATCTCCTTTCTCACGGCACCTGTATTGGCGTATATCAATTATCGTGCTGTTACTGGAAACTGGATGCCGGAAGGGACTAAACCAGGACCAAAATTGATGATCTTGAATTGGATCAGTTTGCTCTTTCTAACTGGATTTGCTGTGTTCTTCATCGTCTGGCGGTTTTTGTTGAATTAGAGATATGTTTTCCAAAAAATCCCGAAGGGATAAAATGTGAATAGCTACGGGTGTAACCCGTAGTTATGAAAAAAAATGAGACTAAACTCCAGAGGAGTTTAACAATGTCAACCCATATACAAATATTATATCAGATCATTTTTTTTGCAAAAGATAGAACAAGATGTTTAGCGAAGATTACCTCCGAACAATTATTTAAATATATATGGGGAATCTTAAAAAAAAATAATGGTAATTTATATCGAATAAACGGTGTCGAAGACCATATTCAAATTATCTCTCACCTTCACCCAAGCGTGGTTTTGTCAAATCTTGTGAAAAAATATTTGGGGGAATTTCGTTCAACCCCGCTGGGGTTGGAGTAGGTGTGGATTTATTACCACGGATTGCATCCGTGGCTATTCGTATTATTCCCTTCCAGGGAATTGAGCTAATGTTAATAATCATGATAAATAGTAAGAAGTTATGCAAAAAGTAATCGGATTAGCAGGTCACATCGACCATGGAAAAACAGCCCTGGTCAAAGCTCTGACCGGCGTAGATACAGATCGTCTGGAAGAAGAAAAACGACGTGGGGTTACCATTGACATCGGGATCGCCTTTTACAGTGACGATGTAACATTTATTGATGTCCCAGGACATGAAAAATTCATCAAGAACATGGTCACTGGTGTCAGCACTGTGGATGCTGCCCTGCTGGTGATCGCTGCTGATGACGGCGTCATGCCGCAGACTCGCGAACATCTGGATATTCTCCACCTGCTTGGCGTAAGGCGGCTGCTGGTTGCTCTCAATAAATCTGATCTGGTCGAAGCAGAATGGCTGGAACTGGTGACCGAAGAGATCGGAACATTTTTAACAGAACGGGGCTATCCCGGAACTACCATTATGCCAGTATCAGCGGTCACTGGTGAGGGTATCGAGGATCTGCGAAGCAGCCTGGATGCATGTATCAGCAGCATCAAAGATCAGGACCGTCAGGGTGTTTTTCGTCTCCCAATTGACCGGGTATTTTCAGTCAAGGGCTTTGGCACTGTTGTCACCGGAACCGTTTTATCCCATGAGCTGCGTAAAGGTCAGAGTGTGGAATTATTTCCGCAGGAATCAGTTTTTACTGTGCGTGGACTTCAATCACATCACCAGGATGTCGATAAGATCAAATTCGGAGATCGGGGGGCCATCAATCTGGGGGGAGCCAGCGTTGAGGAGCTGGGTAGAGGTGCTTTTCTGGGCAGTCCTGGAATGTTTCAGACCGGCGCATCCTGGGTGGGGTTGTTTTCCGTTCTACCGCATTGGCAACGAGCTGTCAAAGAAGCCGATCGCGTTCATATCCATGTGGGAACCGGCAAGCGGGAAGCCCGGATCCATTTGCTGGAGGCAAATCAGTGTGAACCAGGTACCAGTATGCTGGCTCAATTCTTTTTCGAAGAACCCATCTCGGCTGGGTTTAAAGAAAAGGTGGTTATTCGATTTCTTTCTCCAGAATTTACCCTGGGAGGTGCTGAACTCTACTGGGCAGTACCTCAGCGTCTCAAAAAACAGGATAAACGTCTGTCCCAGCTTCGAGTCCTAAATTCAGAAAGCAATCTTGAGTTGATCTCGTCTGCATTGGACTTTTTCCAAAGATCCCTGACCCGCCGGGAGCTGGCCAGATTGTTCAGCATGGGTGAATCTAAATTGCATACTTTGCTCCAGAGATCGGAGTCCTTCAAGTCCCATCTGGAGCGCTATATCAAAGCAGAGACCTTTGAGACAGTTCTGACCCAGATCAGCGTTGCCCTGGAAGCCTACCATCAGGAACACCCTCTTGGCAAGGGCTTGCCCCGTGAGCAACTGACCACCATTACTCCTGCTCTCCGTGAGTTTGTCATGGCAGCCGCTTTGGCCGCTGGAACTCTTAAGAATCAGGGTGATCTCTGGCAGTTGTCAGGTCATCAAGGTACCCTGGATGAGGCTGATGAAGTAGTTAAGCAGGGCATTGTCAAAGTCTTTGAGGAGGCCAACTATTCTCCTCCGGCCCTGACCGAATTCAAAAGTGATCTGGATGCTCAAGGGCAGTCCATTCTGCAGTGGATGATCCAGCATGGTGATTTGATCCGTATTGACAAGGATATTTATCTTTTAAAAAACCAGGTGGAGCATTTCACCACAGAATTACGCAAGTGGTTTCGCTCCCAACCCGAACTTACCGTTGCCCAATCCCGGGAAATTATCCCCTCTACCCGAAAATTTCTATTACCCATGCTTAATTATGCCGAGCGCAAAGGCTTGATCATGCGCGATGGAGATGTGAGACGTTGGGTGGGGGAGGAGATAGGTTGAATTGTGATTGAATTACCCTAACATTGGATATTCGTTACTTAATATTCTGCATTATTAGACCAGTAGCAGAGAAAGTATGATTCTGACACGGGGATTTTCAGTCCCATTGTCGGGTTTTGTAAGTGGCTGTGTGTCAGTGTGTTACAGGAGTGTGGGGTTTAGCGTGTGCAGTATATGTGTAAGTGTCTATCAAACATTGAAAAACACAAGCAAGTTGACCGGTGGAGTATGTGTGTCACGACTTGTATCCAGATAACAAATGAGAATGTGGAATAGGAATACTTAATATTCTATCCCGTCCACATAAATCAGCTGGGCTATCTCAGCGCCTAGTATAATTGCAACTTGTTTCACGCGCTTATAACAAGTACTTTATTGCATTCTAAAAATGTTGGCATACGTCAATGCAGGAGGGGAGATGAGAAGGTTTAGCCTACTATTTATTCTGATCATTTCACAAGTGTGGGGAACGGACTACCTGAATGTTGAGTTCAGCTCGGGCTATGAACACGCAGAGCTGGATGATATCTCCAAGATCACATTCACTTCAAATGGCTCCCAGATCAATTTTGTCTTGACCAGTGGTTCCACAAATACAAGGAATGTGGACGATGTGGTCAAGATGCTCTTCGAATCTTCATCCCGGGGTGATGCCTCACTGCCGGTTGAGTTGGTGAGCTTTACTGCATCGAGAGACAAACAGGATATTATCCTTAAGTGGGAGACTGCTTCGGAAGTTGAGAACTATGGCTTTGAGGTAGAACGTATCCATGCCGGTACCAAAGACTGGACCAGGATTGGCTTTGTGGAAGGTAACGGTAGTGTCACTACCACTTCTAAATATTCATATACAGATAGAGCTGTTGGCCAGGACAGAGAATTGAAGTACCGACTCAAGCAGTTGGACTATAGTGGGAGTTATGAGTACAGTCCTGAAGTATCCGTTACGGGTGATGATCCTCAATTACCGTTCGAGTACAGGCTTTACAATAATTATCCCAATCCATTTAACCCTGCGACCACTATTCGTTATGAGCTCATGAAGGATGATTTGAC
>JAYEKW010000245.1 GCA_034716895.1 Candidatus Neomarinimicrobiota bacterium | reverse complement strand
TGGGGACTTTATCAGCATGTATTTGCTCTACGCTCTGGAAAAGACGACGCAGTTCTTCTGCAGAGTTAATTCTTCGCTTGTCAGAGCCGCTCTTTATCCAAATTACCCCAGTATTGACGAAATATGGTTTGTCAATTCCATCCGGAATGGCTAGTACAATAACGGTTTTTCCTCCGCCGTGGGGAATATTCTCTGTATTAACTGTAACGGGACTTCTAACATTTTGTGAGGCCGTGTTTGCAATTAGTTGATTTATTCGCCTAACATCCTGTGATTCAAGGCCAGGGATAGTACCATCATCGGAGACACCGATTAGGATGGTACCACCATTGGCATTAGAGAAGGCTACGATTTCAGCTGCAAGGGAGGTAGCATTATTTACATCCACTTTAAATTGAAGCCTACTATCCTCACCCCTTAAGACCAGATCGTTTAACTCTTGAACATCCATCCTGTCATCCTTTCAGTATGCCGAGTGAATATGACCATCATGGAGTGGAAATGCACCTTTAAAATGCACCTATATATGAAACATGTATACTTGCTCGAAAGGAGCAATTGATTCTCAAGTAGTGCGTCTACCCTTGTAATGATATATAAATTAAACTGTTAGAAATTCCGATAATGTCTGTGGCCAAATCCTGAATGGCCAACACACAGCACTCAGTTTATTTTAGGATCGAGCAAAATCAATCAGTGGCTCCAGATCTCCTGCATCCGCTGCATGCAAAGCATCAATGTAGAGTTGCCGTTGTTCTCCAGGAGCTGTTAAGTTAAAGCGTCCCCAAGTGAAAACAGGAAGTCCGAATACATGTGAAACTAAGATATCCGCACAGAGACGTGAGTGTCTTCCGTTGCCATTTGGGAAAGGGTGAATTTGAACAAGGCGAAGTTTAAATCTGATGGCGATTTCGTCCTTTGGATATGTGTTGCTTTCAATCCAATAATTGCAATTGTCAAATAGTAGCTTCAGTTCCTGGGGAACCAGAAACTTATCGACGCCAAATTTTTAATTCTCTTTTTATAGGTTACAGCCCATTCCCAGACCCTGTCATACATCCGTTTATGTACTTCATTAATAAAATCGGCTGTAAGAATTTTACTAGAGCTAAATTTTTTGCTTTAAGCTCCATTCGACAGCAGTTTCAATATTCTGCTGTTCAAATTCATCAAGTTCTCCTCTGGTAGAGATTGTTTTAATCAACAATCCCTCTAGCTCCTCTTCTGTGAGAGATATTTGACCGTAGATGTAGTCTATGTTTAATCCCATAAATATCTCGGTGTGTCGGCCTTGATTTCAGCAGCTTTTTCCTCTATTGCCTGCTTAAGTCGTCGAGCGGAAATTTTTTGATCCTCAAGCTCCATACTTACTGATGTACGCTCAACAATTTCTCGTGGATATCGCGCCACCACTTCTAATATTCTTTGACACTATTTTGACACAGTATTAATATCGATGTTGATTTGCAGGGGGTATCCAATTACTGGAGGTACTGGAAGGGAGCTGATTTTATGATTTTCAAAAACTAATCAATTTGGATGGTGAATGAATTAAGAACCATGAGTTCAATCAAATGGTCATATATGAGTCGTTTTTTTCCTCGGGTCGGCCTCCACTCCCTTGATTTAATCACTTGATCATTGAAGCGTAACTAGCTCTGCCAGCAGAATGAACCAACAGATATCATCTCCGATTATTGTATGAAATTTATCTTCGCCTTCGGACCCTCGCCGACGCCCGGCTTATGAAGTCTGCAGAAATGAATTACAACTAATGTATTAACAGTATCTTATAGCATTTATTGAAAATACGTATACGCGTATTCAAAGGTCATGTTAACCTGTGCTAAATTATCAGGATATCAATCAGGATGAATGGTGCCTACCAACCATTCTATTTCAGTGAAACATCTACAAATCACTTATTTTTTGATAGTTGAGCTTTCATTAACCAAAATATTGCAAAGAGGATCACAATACTGAGCATTTGGATCCTTATGGGGGTCGAGAACAGCGATGATGTTAGCAAACCAGAGCTAATCAGAATTCCTTTGATCGCATAATAAATCGTCTTTGAAAATATAATTGCGAAGAAGAATTTACTGTTTTCACCATAAACAGTAAACCTTTCTGATAACAGGATTATCGAAAATACAACAAGCTCTAGGCTGATTATCATAAACTTTGGAAAAACGGGATGCCCCGTCATCAAGAATGAAAAAAGCGGAAATGTAGCTGCCAAGAACAAAACATTCTTTCTTCCAGTATAGATAATAACAGGTAATAGGAGCAACTTCATGGGATCCAGCATATATAAAGGAATAGGAAGTATATGGGCATACGAAATACTCAGATATAGCCCTGACACTACAATCATATCAATTATTAGTGTAAATGGTATTGAATGTGTCAATCTCATACTGCTTGTAGTCATCTTGATTCAACCTCACGGGGATCCATCTCTGTTTTAACCGAATTAATTATCATCGTAGCCTGGTGCTCTTTCTTCAATTGAACAAGCTTCATATCTCTTGGCAAATATGGCTTCTTCTTAATTTCGATCATTTTCATTAAATTGATCACAGGTTGCCATTCTGTCTTATGATCAACCCTGATACATGTCTTTTTTCTATTATTAGCCATGGAGTTTCAAATATTCTATCTGAAGCTATGTAAATCGATTTAAAAAAATATCAATGGAGTCAACCGGTATTTGATGATCTGTCAGTTCTGATCGTTGTGCAAATGTGTTATAACCCCAATCAGCGCAAGAGCAGTTCACCTCAGTGTTCTCTGAAACCTCAAGAACAGTTGCCACATGATCATCAATGAAATGCAATTGCTGGGGCGTAATATGTCTCTTCTGAATGATCTCCTGGAGAATCTGAGGCTTCCGGTAAACTCGAGTGGCCTGATACATATTTTCTGGTGCAAGTGTAATACCATGCGAACTGAGGATGAGTTCTACAGACAGCAAGTCCTTGGTCGTAACGATAAATACCATATCTAGATCATTGAATTGATTCAGGAAAGTTGCCATACCCGGATATAAAGGATTGAGCGCCAACCATTTTTCAGGGTTCTCCCCTTGTAGCCGCTTACGATAACCATAGAAAAGTGTTCTATACTTCTCTCGAATCAATTCATGTTCCTGTAGATATTCGTCAAACTGATTCTGAGAAGAGATCGTAATCTTTTCGTTAGCGGCTTGCAGCAAATAGACATAGTCCTCCCCCCTGCGAATAAATACCCTAGATTCTCGAAACCTCTGAATCTCCGTGTCACTGAATTTTTCCAGATCAGTTCTAAAGTCCGATAAACCCCGAAACTCTGCATAAGCGTTAAATGCTGTTACCAGGCACTCCTGAATGCTATCAGAAATTACACCATCAAAATCAAGTGCCATTAATCGGGGGATTGAAGTATCAAACATCAGAATTCTTGCGGTGTTTATTAGCGCTGCACTCGAGCTGATCCACCTTGAGCAAAAGCCTCCACTTCTTCCAACCGAGCCATAGTTACATCACCAGAAAAAGTCGTAGATAAGGCGCCGTGTGCCCATCCCAGTCGCAGGACTTCATCAAGCTCACGACCATCTAATAATCCGAAGATCAATCCTGAGGCAAAACCATCACCACCACCAATACGATCGATCACACCTAGTTCACAGGTGGGACTAATGGCTTGCTGATCCTTGGTCCAGACCACGGCACCCCATTGATGACGATTGGCTGATTCAACTTCGCGCATGGTTGTAGCAACCATTTTTACGTTAGGGAAATCTCGATTCACGTCAGACATCATCTGAAAAAACACTGAAGTGTCTAATTTTGATTTTTTCTCCACATCTGGCCCCTTAACTCCCAGTCCCAGTTGCAGATCTTCCTCATTTCCGATAAGAACATCTACATACTCGACAATTTTTTTAAAGGTTTTCTGAGCCTGCTCCAGTCCACCCATGGATTCCCAGAGTTTTCCACGATAATTCAGATCAAAGGAGGTAATTGCACCAGATTTTTTGGCAACCTTCATGGCTTCAACGATCAATTCAGAAGTAGTTTCCGAGAGAGACGCATAAATGCCACCTGAGTGAAACCAGCGGACCCCTTTATCAAAGATGCCCTTCCAGTCAAAATCGCCAGGTTTCAACATGGCTCCCGCTTCATTGGCTCGATTATAGAAAACGACGGGTGGACGAACACCATACCCCAGGTCACTGTAGACTGTAGCTATGTTGGGACCCCGGACCCCATCATGCTTAAACCATTTGTAAATGGGCTTCACACCCATTTCCTGGACTCGGGATTGAACTAACTCGCCAATACCATAATCGATCATGGCCGTTGCAATACCCGTTTTCAAGCCAAAACAATCAGATAGATTTGCTGCACAATTGTATTCACCACCAGAAACATGAATATTTACTGATCTGGCTTTTCGGAACGGGATCCGGCCTGGATCAAGCCTATGTACTAAGGAACCCAGTGACAGGAAATCCAAAGCGCAGTCATCTTGTCTAATCTTCAATTCAGCCATTATTGTAAATCCTTACATTATTAATTTTTTAGTCGATAAAGTATCTCACCTGCTTTGGGCACATACAGGATACCTTCGTCATCTCTATTCATAAATTCTTCAATTTTAATGCTTGCTGGATCTCGATAACCCAGATTGATCTTTTTGCAGGTTTCTTCTGGAATACCAGTAGCCAGGATGACATTTATTCGGGGCTTTTCAACACCATTCTCATACGTACCAACCCCTCGTACATGGGTGGAATGCGCCATAACCCCACCAGGGATATGCTTGAAATGTTCGGTTTGTTTTACAAAGTAATCACGCACATGATAGCCAATTTCCTCGATAATATCCCCGTGGGTAACGGATACTTCAGTGATGTGAGGAGCATAAATAATGAGATCACCACCATCCGCGACGACTTGTTCCAGTTTATACATGCACTTGCCACCAGTCCAAAGATCATCATACATCTCAGGAGCTCTGGATAGCACCGTATGAAATGGCTTTTCCAGGTATTTCACATTCAGTTTATCCGATAGATCCGAGGCTGCTTCCCAGGCTGCTTCTGGGGTTCCAATATATAAACCTGCCAGGTCCTGTCCCTTGACCACCAGACTCATGCACATGCGTTCAACAGGCAGAAATGCTGCTGAACGATCTACTACAGCACGCACCGGAGTATACTTATGTCCAATGATCATGGGATTGGTGATAAGCGCTCCTAGCCAATGGAACATATCAATAATTTCCTGACCAGCTAGCCCTGGAAAGAGATATTTATTTCCTCCGGAAAACCCCACCACCTCATGGGGAAAGGTTGGACCAATGATCAGGAGTAAATCATAATCGTAGACAATTTTATTGACGCTAACATCCACGGCCTCATTCATTCGTCCATCAGAAAGTAGAAAGACTTCTTCTGCGGAAAATGTTCCAGCAACTACGAGCTGATCTGAATTTTTCCATTCGTGATTAAAGAACCTGGCTTTCGGATAGCGTGACGTTCGTTCGGATTGCGTAATACCAACGCGGTGATTGATGGCTACTTCATTTAAGGGTTGATGGGTTCCCAGAGCGATAATAAAATCCAACAGTTCTACTTGTTCTGCCAACTCAGCATAAACCGTTCTGAACATGAGGTCGATGGGAGCCGTTCTGGTTAGATCCGGGATGATGCAAAGCACCTTCTTAGTACTCATATCCTTAGCTGAGAAAGCATCCTGTACAAGTTTGATAACTTCTGTTTCGGTAAGAATGTGGTCCGTAAAGCCTTTGCCTATCATTGGTTTCTCGCTTTATGTATCATAACTGTTTTACTTATCCCTTATCCCTTTTTACTTATTCCTTATCCCCTCAAACCACATAAGTTGAGGCGGAGGTAGTGCCACCGCGACCGGTCCAATTGGTATGAAAAACTTCACCACGAAGCTTGTCAACTCGCTCATAAGTATGAGCACCAAAATAATCGCGCTGAGCTTGAAGTAGATTGGCTGGCAAACGCTCTGAACGAAACCCATCGTAATAGACCAGTGCAGAACTAATGGCCGGCATGGGAATGCCTAATTCCACAGCTTTCATGACCACCCTCCTCCAGGCAGCTTGAGCATTTGTCACAGCATCCCGAAAAAATGGGTCTAACAAAAGATTGTTAAGTTCGGGATTCATTTCGAAGGCATCTTTAATCTTACCCAGAAAGACAGATCGAATAATGCAACCACCCCGCCACATCATGGCAATCCCACCATAATTGAGATTCCACTCATAGCTTGTAGCCGCAGCTCTCATTAACTGATAACCTTGGGCATAGGAAACGATCTTGGAAGCATACAGAGCTTCTTCCAGGTCAGCAATAAAAGCGGCTTTTTCACCCGTGAAGCTTGCTTCTGGACCGGTGAGTACTTTTGATGCTTCCACCCGTTCATCCTTGATGGCAGAAAGACAACGAGCAAAAACGGCTTCACCGATGAGCGTGAGAGGCATGCCCTCGTCCAATGCAGCAATAGCTGTCCATTTCCCTGTACCTTTTTGGCCTGCTGTATCCAGAATTAAATCCAGGGTTGCTTTCCCATTTTCATCACGATAACCCAGGATATCTCTAGTTATCTCGATCAGGTAGGAATCCAGTTTTCCCTGATTCCAGGTGTTGAAAACAGCCTCCATCTCTCCATTACTCATCTTTAAGCCATATTTCATCATCTGATAGGTCTCAGTGATCATCTGCATGTCACCATACTCGATCCCATTGTGGACCATCTTCACAAAATGACCAGCACCATTCTCACCCACCCATTCACAACAAGCATCCCCTTCATCTGTATGTGCTGATATCTTTTGAAAGATAAGCTTTACCTGATCCCAGGCTTTTGGTGAGCCACCTGGCATGATAGAAGGACCCAATAGAGCTCCTTCTTCGCCACCTGACACACCTGTTCCGATATAGAGCAGACCTTTGCTCTCAACGTACGCTGTCCGCCTAATGGTGTCTGGAAAATGGGAATTTCCACCGTCAATAATGATGTCACCCTGCTCAAGAAAAGGAATGATCTGATCAATAAAGGCATCCACCACACCACCAGCTTTGACCATGAGCATGACCTTACGAGGAGATTCTAGACCCTGGCAGAAATCTTTGAGACTATGATACCCCTGGATGTTCTTCCCCTTCGCTCGACCATTAATAAAGTCATCTACTTTTGAAGTAGTTCTGTTAAAACAGGCAACCTGAAAGCCTTTACTTTCCATATTGAGAATGAGGTTCTCCCCCATGACTGCCAGCCCGACAACCCCTATATTTGCTTTATTCTTTGTCAATTTTTGCTCCAATTATTCTATTTTTTTTAAATTATTATTTTTAGTTATGCTTCTATTTGAGCGGACAGGTACCCCGCCCTAACCAGGAGGGGACTATGAACTTGCACAATAGTAGGATATATTCCATTTTCTTGTTAAAGGGTATTAAACACCACTGAAAGCGGAAAACCCACCATCCACGGGGACTACGACACCAGTGATAAATATTGAAGCCGGTGATAATAACCATACAACGGTTCCGATGAGATCTTCTGGATCTCCGAAACGTCCCTGGGGTGTATGATCAATGATCTGCTTGCCTCTGGTTGTTAGCTCGCCTGTTTTCTCATCAGTAAGTAAAAAACGATTCTGATTGGTGAGGAAAAATCCAGGTGCGATTGCATTCACCCGGATTTTAGGTGAATACTCCTGAGCTAGATGCACTGCCAACCACTGGGTAAAATTGCTCACAGCTGCTTTTGCGGCAGAATAAGCAGGAATGCGTGTGAGGGGTCGAAAAGCATTCATCGAAGATATATTCAGAATAATTCCTGATTCCTGTTTGGCGATAATCTTACCAATCACCTGACTGGGCAGAACAGTGCCCAGCAAATTCAGGTCGGAAACAAACTGGAAAGCTTCTTTAGGAACATCGAAAAAGCTCAGGTCTGGACCCGTTGTTGCCTTGGGATGATTCCCACCACCCGCGTTAATCAAGCAATCGATCCGACCAAATCGATTCACAACCTCATCCGCCGCTGCTGCAATTGAATCTTCTTCCAGAATATTTGTTTTCAAACTGATGGCCTGGCCTGGTTTCTTATGAAGCTCCACCACCAATTCATCCCCTGCAATTTCATTGAGATCAAGAATGGCAATCTTCGCTCCCAAACCATACAGGGCTCTGGCCAGATCGCTGCCTAGAACGCCCGCCCCTCCGGTGATCACAATGACCTGATCATTAACATCGAATAGATTGTTCAACTCAGTTTCCTTTATCTAAAAGTTCAGGTGTTTAATAGCCAAGATAACGAGGTAAGGATTCAGTGATCCAGGGGAAGTATGTCACAGCGATCAGTACCAAAACCATGACAGCGTAAAATGGCAATAGCGCCTTCGTTAAGCCCCCAATTGTTGTTTTTCCGATCCCGCAGCCCACAAAAAGAACCGAGCCAACAGGTGGTGTCGTCAAACCGATACTTAGATTGAGAACCATCATAATCCCAAAATGCAGAGGACTGATTCCCAGTTCCGCCACGACGGGTAGAAAAATTGGCGTGAAAATCAGGATGGCAGGGGTCATGTCCATAAAAGTACCAACAACCAACAACACCAGATTAATGATCATGAGAATGACAATTTTGCTCTCAGTCAATGATACCAAGGCCTGACTAATATTTTGGGGGATGTTTTCGTAGGATAAGATCCAGGACATGGCGGAAGATGTGCCAATCAGCAACATGACAATAGCTGTCGTCTCAACTGTTTTCAGGAGAATCTCTGGCAATTGAGACGGTTTAATCTCGCGATAAAAAACCACTGATAACAGGAGTGAGTAGAGCACAGCAATTGCACTGGCTTCCGTGGCAGTGAAAATTCCGGCAATAATCCCTCCAATGACGATCACGATAAGCATCATACTTGGTATGGCATCTAATAATTTCTTTACACCTGGTAAAAATGCAACCCGCTCACCCCTGGGATATCCACGGCGTTTTGCCAAAAAAGCAGCGACCAGGATCAAAGCGATCCCAATCATAATCCCGGGAACGTATCCAGCGATAAACAACGCTGCAATTGAGATTCCTCCACTGGCCAGGGAATAGACAATAAGAACATTACTTGGAGGGATTAAAAGCCCTGTGGTTGAGGCAGTTACAGTTACCGCTGTGTTAAAGTTCCTATCGTATCCTTCCTTGTTCATGATGGGGATCATAAACCCACCAATGGCTGATGTTGCAGCAACAGCCGAACCAGATATCGCACCAAAAAACATACAAGCCAGGACATTCACATAAGCCAGTCCCCCGGGTAACATCCCCACCAAAACTTTTGCAAATTCAATCAAGCGCCTAGCAATGCCCCCACGCCCCATGAGCTGTCCAGATAGAATAAAGAAGGGAATTGCCAAGAGTGCAAAACTATCAATTCCTGTGGCCATTCTCTGGGCCACCGTGGTTATTGCTGGTCCCATGGGAATGGTAAATAGCATAGTAAATGTGGTGGAAAGACCAATACTGAAACCAATGGGAACGTTCAGGCCCAGCAAAACGACAAAACTAATAATGAGAACGAGAATTGACATATCCATCAGCTTGTCTCCTCCCCATGAGTAATGAGATGCAGCGCTTTTAAGATGAAATCGCTGGAATAGATGATCATAATCGATCCACTCAAAGGCAACACCAGATATATGTATCCCATTTTGATACCTAATGAAGCAGAAATTTGATCCAGGTTGAAAGTAAGCGAGACCAGACGAATGCCCCCGATGACCATAATCAGCAAGGCAAAGAGAATGACCAAAAGATAGATTCCAATAATAAGCAGCCCTTTTGCTCTTCCCTCCAGCTTGGTAGACAATAGATCAATCCCCAAGTGGGCTCGGGTCCGCAAGGCATAACTGGAGCCCAGAACACCAATCCAGATGAGCAGAAATCGGGCTAATTCTTCGGTGTAGGAACTCGGTGTTGACATGAGGAAGCGGGTAATAACCTGCCAGGTCACTACCAGGACAATAAATGCCATAAGACTGATCAGAAAACGACTTAAGGCTTTATCAAGAAGTGTGATAAGTGTATTCATCCCTCGTCCCTTCCACTGGTATCAAGTGCAGCTATTTCCTGAATGAGATCATAGATGGCTGTTCCTCTGTAGCTTTCATGCATGTCTTTTACTGATTGTTGAAAGTTGACTTTTTCAGGTTGTATAATCTGCACCCCGGCCTTGACAAGTTCTGCCAAAGCATGGTCTGTAGATTTCTTCCATAGTCGGCGTTGGTAGGTCACGGACTCGTTTACAGCTTCCTGGAGCCAAGTCTGCTGTTGAGAAGACAGTGATTCCCATACGACCGTACTGATAAGGAGGATATCAGGGACACTGGTATGTTCATCCAAAGAGTAATATTTACAGACTTCATAATGCTTTGAGAGAAAAAAACTAGGGGGATTATTCTCGGCACCATCTACAACCCCTTGTTGCAAAGCCGTATATAGCTCACCCCAAGAAATAGGTGTCGCCGAACCACCAAGAGCCTGGACCATTTTTACGGCTGTCAGACTCTTCATAACACGAATTTTCAGACCCTGCAAATCAGTTGGACTGTGAATTGGAGTTTCCTTTGTGTAAAAACTACGACTACCCGCATCAAAATATCCTAAGCCACGTAACCTGAAGTCCTGCCCAGCCAATAGGATATCCTGCCCGATGGGACCTTGGAGTATCTGCCATAAATGCGCTTCACTGGAAAAAACATAGGGAATACTGAACAGTTTCATTTCGAGGACAAATGATTCCATGGGACTGGCAGACACTTTTGTCATAGCCAGACTACCAATCTGAAGTAACTCGATGAGCTCTCGTTCTGCCCCTAATTGTCCACTGGGGTAGATGTCTAATTGCATCTGTCCGGCGGATTTTTCAGTCAATCTTTCGGCCATGTATTCCATCGCCTGGTGTACGGGATGACTGGGATCCAGTCCATGTGCGAGTTTGATAATTTTTACGTCCTGATCCTGGGAGCAGCTTACAAGAGACATACTTAACAAGAGGAGGAGTATATTAAAACGAGTGTACATAAGTCACCTACAGGTTATACGCATGCTTAGCCAGATCGTAGGCCATTGCTCTACTCATTATCCTGGCATCTGCCATGTCAATCCGGTGTGAAGCAACTAGAGTTGCCAGATAATTCGAATCAACCCTCCGACTGAGGTCGTGTCGGGCAGGGATGGACATCAGAGCACGGGTATCGTCATTAAAACCCACAGTATTGTAGATCGATGCAGTTTCTGTGGTCATTTGACGAAACCGCCTCATCCCTTCAATACTATCATTGAACCACCAGGCGGGTCCTAATTTCAGCGCTGGATAGTGGGCAGCTAGAGGAGCTAATTCTCTCGTATAGTTCGATTCATCCAGAGTAAAGATGATCAATTTCAGATGAGGATCATTACCGTAAGCATTTAATAGTTCGTATAAGTTTTTTGTGTATTCCGTTTGCGTTGGAATATCCCCACCCATATCCGCTCCAAACAACTCGAAAACTTGTTTATTATGATTTCTGAAGGACCCTGGATGGATTTGCATGACCAAGCCATCCTCCATGCTCATCCGAGCCATCTCCATGAGCATATGTGCTGTAAATGCTTGAGCATCTGTAGGATCAGCGGTTCCCTTCAAGGCTTTGCTAAAAAGACTATTGGCCTCCTGATCAGATAATCTGTGAGTATAGGGACTCAATACGCCATGATCTGTGGCTGTGGCACCCAGGCTCTTAAAAGTCTTTCTACGCTCCTCTAAAGCAGCAATATATGCAGTATAAGAATTTATCTCAATGCCAGCCAGCTCACCTAAATAAATGATAGTTTGCTTCCAATCAGTATCCAGAATATCAATTACTGAATCTGGACGAAAGGTAGGAATCACCTTCCCCTTCCATCCTGAATCAAGTATATCCTGATGAAATTCAAGTGTATCTGTTACCCGATCAGTTGTGGCAATTACCTCAATATTAAAGCTTTCGATAATGCTTCTAGGTAGAAAATCAGGGGATTTCAGTGCCAGGTTGATCTGCCGATAAAACTCTGTGGATGTATTCTCATCCAGGGTTTCATTAATACCAAACACATCATGGAAAACATGATCGAACCAAGAGCCTACAGGTGTCCCGGAAAATAAGTAATAATGTTTGGCAAATAAATCCCAGACCTTACGTGGATTTTGTTCCACTGGACTTCCATCTGACCTGGCAATGCCCAAATCTTCAAAGGCAACCCCCTGTGAGTATAGCATCCGCAATACATAGTGATCAGGCGTTATCAGCAGATTAGTGGGATCGCTAAAGGGTTTATTCTCGGCAAACCATTTGGGGTCAGTGTGTCCATGGGGAGAAATAATGGGTAGATTTTTAACCCCATCATATAATTCGTGGGCCATATTCCTGATTGCATAATTTGGATCGAAGAAACGGTGTGGATGTAATCTGGAACCCATCATATCAGCGTCCCATCCAGCCACCGTCTACCAGCAGGGTAGTACCATGGATGTAATCAGAGGCGCTCGAACTGAGGAAGTGGACAGCACCTGCTATATCTTCAGGTTCTCCCCAACGACCCGCTGGTATTCGCTCCAGTATCGCTTTGTTGCGAACAGGATCTGCCTGTAGAGCAGCTGTGTTGTCAGTAGCGATGTAACCAGGCGCCACTGCATTAACATTCACACCCAGTCCAGCCCATTCATTTGCCAACGCCATGGTAAGCGTCTTGATGCCCCCTTTGCTGGCTGCGTAGCCTGGAACTGTAATGCCCCCCTGAAATGATAACAATGAGGCAATAAATATGATCTTTCCCTGCCCCCTTGCCAGCATCTGTTTACCGATCTCCCGACTCAAAATAAATTGGGCACTAAGATTCACATGTAGGACCTCATCCCAGAATTCATCCGGATGATCCTCAGCTGGTTTACGCAGAATGGTTCCAGCATTATTCACCAGGATATCGATGACTGCGTGATCTCTCGCCAAGGTAGAGGTAAATTCGCTAAGTGACTGTCTGTCAGCGAAGTTACAGGTATAGTTAGCGAAGGATCGGCCTAAATTATCACACTTCGCTGACAGATTTAGAGTTTTCCCTGATCGCGAAACAGACACTATATCGGCCCCTGCTTCAGCCAGAGCCATGGCACAAGCTTCGCCAATTCCCCGACTGGAACCAGTCACCAATGCTGTTTTTCCAGCTAATGAAAAGAGATCGGAATGCATGCTTACCTCAGTTTTTCCATATCAATAAAATCCATATCGGTAAAAGCCTGATTCTCACCACCCATGCCCCAGATGAATGTGTAATTACGGGTCCCAGCGGCAGAATGCATGGACCAGCTGGGGCTAATGACTGCTTGCTTGCTCTTCATCACCAGCATGCGAATCTCATCTGGTTTTCCCATGAGATGAAAAATTCGTTGCCCTGGCTCAAGATCATAATACATGTAAACTTCCATGCGACGGGGATGGAGATGGGGCGGCATCGTGTTCCATACCTGACCAACACCCAAGGACGTAATACCCATGACCAGTTGACATGATTGGACGGAACCGGGATGGATCATCTTCACAATCCTGCGGGTATTGGCAGCTTCTGCAGTACCCAGGTCTTCAACCTCTCCAGTGGAGTTTTTAATCAACTTAGTGGGATATTTAGTGTGTGCAGGATAGCTCAACAGATAGAATTCAGCAGGATCATCTTGATCTACACTTGTGAAGCTGATACTGCGTGAACCACGCCCAACATAGAGCGCATCCCCTTTTTCCAGGTCATAAGTATTTGCATCTACTTGGATGCTGCCATGACCGCCAATATTAATAACGCCTAATTCACGTCTCTCAGCAAAGATTTCTGTCGCCATTTCCTTTTGACTGCCTTTTAGCTCCAGTGTAAGATCAAGGGGAACGGCCGAGCCGACGATGGCGCGATCTGCATCTGCGTAAAGGAGAACTATTTCCCCAGGCATAAAAAGATGTTCTACTAGAAAATTTTGACGCAATTCTTCAGTATTCATGCGGGGGTAAGCCTGATCGTTTGGTAAGTATCGTGTTTCCATTATTGCTCCATTTATTTAATTATTTTGTATTCTTTGCGAGGATAGTTTCAAGCTGACTCATTTTGTTAACACCAACACTTCAAGCGGAGTCCTCATTCGTTCCTGAAAATTGTTAACATACTGAATCCAGGTTTCTTTATCCGGCATGTAAGCAGATTTTGACCAACTTGCTCCAGCATAATATGAGAGTTCTGATTGTCCCTCTTGAAATAAGCCAAATAAAAATTGATCGTCATATTGAATTACTGGTATTGCTTGAGATGACGGATCTCGAATGATGGCAGAACCCAACCAACCATTGTTTCCCTTAAAAGCTTCATAGAGTACCATGTAATCACCTGAGCTATCGAGGATTACAGGTTCTGGAGATCGACTGGGGTGAGCAGTTAAACCAGCAACAAATTTTAGCGTAGCAGATGGTTCAGGCTCGTGAGTAAAGCGATATTCAAAATGATTCAGGTAGTGACCTGCATCCAGGGAAATGCGCATTGTTTCGGTAAATCTGTTATTTTTGGATCCCCACGCGGCGTAATCCAATTCAAAGACCAGACGCAGGGGACCTTCTGCCAAAATCCGATAATCAACATAATTCTTACTCGTGTACAGCGTATCATTGACCCACAATCCCAGACCACCACAGCCCAGGGTAGGACCAACCTTGTAAAAATCAGCTCCCTGACCATGATCTCGGTGATAGTCATCTCTGGCGTACCATTTATTAATGATGAGATCATCCACACTTTTGGTCCATACGTCAACCCCGCTGCTGATCTCACCCGATTGTTCCAGGGCAGGCCCATACATCCTGAAGGCAATCCGGTTATTTTCCCAGGCAAAATCATCTTTTCGCTCTGGCACAAAACGACCATAAACCAGGGTATCGACCCCAGTAGGTTCTGCATTGACGATGAGAAATGAACGTTGCTCCAGGGGCTTTAGATCAACTGAGAGTAGAAGTTCCTCCCATTCCCCATCCTGATCCAGATCAAGGCTCTGAGTGGAAATTTCCTGTTTCGTTTCAAGATCGAGGATTTTAAGCTTGGCATCAGTATTGATGGTTCCTGCCAACTGTGACCGACTGATAGAAATCATCTCATTCTTACGATCTAGATCTAAAGAATTGCTGACTTGAATCACACTGTTTTCAGGTTGGCAAGCCAAAATTAATAGCGCCAACGGAAGAACAAATAATCCGGGATTATTTATGGATTTTTTTAGATGCATAGTGGATTTAATCATACCAAAGGATTGGTTGACGAATTGGGAAATTTCGCAATCCTTCCTGAGTTTTTGGTAGAGGTGGAAATTGTTCCCAAAGGTGGATATAATCTGATCGATTTAAAGCGGTCCCGGCAAACAAAAGGGCTGGATGCCTTGCAGGCCATTGATCCCAATACATAACATCGGGGGTATAAGTCCAGGCTGATTTGTCATCAATAAATGGGACAATAAATTCCATCGCTTTTGCAGGACCACTGCCATTTTCCAGCTGATAGGTCCAAAGATTATTCTCTGGCGTGGAGAGTATATGACAGACTGTTGCCATGATATCCATATTGAATAATGAATAGCCATAAGGCTTGGTCCGGTTCAGCTCCAGGTGAAAGCTCCCGTCTTCAGACATCTGATTCGGTAGGATGACCGTCTTAAAACGATAGCTACAGTAGTCTAACATTTCCTGATTCTCAGTTAGCTTCGCATAAATGGAAGCCTGCATGACCCAGCATGTCCCATGGTTATTGGTGCGATCCCGCTCATCGATTCCATACTCGTGGGTCATCATCCACGCTAAAAACTCACTGAACCAAGCCTGGAAAAGCAGGTAATCATCATCCGTAATTTGCCCTGAGTGATGCAAAATCATGATTGCCTGAACTGGCTCAACAAAATGAATTCCATCAATCAGACCAACTCCCCTACCCGGTACACGGCCTTTGATCGCCTGAGCATAATTCATATTTGCAGTCATCTTAGTGGCAGGATCAATAAACCAGGCCTTCAGATTCCGGACAGCAGGTGTAGCATATTTTGCGTCACCAGTAAGCTTGAAAGCGGCCGTCAAAGAGGCCACAGCAATACTCATTTTCCGCATTGCCAAGCGATGATCTAAGAAATTGTCAGGATTACTCTGCCCATCTTTCCGTATGTAGGGACCCTCTGGATCATCAGGATTCGGCCACCAGTAATCACCTTCAGAATAAAAGTCATGCAAGCCACCCTGGCTGCGATCACATTGCGCTGCGGTGACTGTGACTGGAGCAATATTAAGATATTTTTCAGCCGACTGGATGATCCAAGCACCGTCTACGGCTTTTATTTTGTCCAGAGTTATTTGCTTTGGATGAATTATGTGAGTTTGATTCACACATCCTGCAAGGAGGATAGCTATTATCAATAGCAGAGGTCTGATGTGATTTTTCATGGTGTTGTAATCCTTAAATAACTTCCCTTAAAATCTTGAGTTCTGGCTTCGATGGTTGAAATTCCTGAAGCACCTGGCAAGAATTCGATTGATGCTTTACCACTTGCAAACTCGATCACATCGCTGCCAGTTGGGGTGCCCTGGTAACGCAACAAATCTCCTGGACCATCGATATCGAAATAGACTCTTTTATTGTATTGGGGACATAAGCCACCCTTTTTGTCAACGACTCTAGCTTCGATCAAAATAGTGCCATTGTCCAATACGGTCTGGCTCAGCGCTACGGTTTCAGGTTTACTCGGCTTCCCCACGGTGAAATTCACAATGAGCGAATCCCGGGAAACTTCCTCTGTTCCTGTATATCCAACAGCGATCAGTGTGTTTGGACCTGCTTCAAAATTAACATCCCAGTGAAATCCACTGGCGGGAAAGGCTCTGAGTTCCTTTTCATGCCTACCCATGGATACATCGTTGTGATAAAATTCCACTGTTTCACAGTTACTGAAAACGGAGATCTCTCTGGTTTCGTTCTTTTTGCCGAATCTCTCGGTCCAGGTATGCGATTCGATATAACAGAACTTTGGATCGGTGGTCCAGTAGCTCTTAAACACATAATAGGCATCCTTGGGATTACCCTCCCGATCCACCAGGCCTTTTTGATTAATGTAAGGAATAGCATTTTCCGGTCTCAGCGGGGTCCCAAAGTCTTTAAACGCCCACTGGGCATTCCCAGTAAGCCATGGACTGGTCTCGCTGATCATGAGGTGCCAATCGAATAGATCCACGATGTAATTCTCACTCCAATCACCTGAAGCTGAGACTCTTTTTACGTTGATCATATTGGATTTTTCATCCCACTCATCCGCTTTGACAAAACCCTCGCCAGTAATGGGATATTCAGTATGCCGACCCAGATGACTGGCCCCGCCGTACTCCATGTGGAAAAAATGTTTGTACTTTTTATTGGCTTTTGTGATGGCGGTTTCAAAGGTCTTATACATCCCCGAATACCAACCGGCCCAGATCGAAGGTGAAAACACATCTGTGACATCAGCACCATCATAGAATTTGCGCATCGTGGTTAAACGGTACGGATCCAATGCATGTGTGAGATCATTCAAATGATGAACATAGGTCACTAGAGAGTCAATATTGCCGCCTCCTTCAAAATCAGGCTGCCAGTAAAGTTCATTGCCCACAGACCATAGGATGATGCTGGGATGATTAAAATTTTGATTGATCTGCTCCCTCCAGAGCCGTTCAGTGTTGGATTTCCATACTGTGCCCCCCATACCGCCACGACACCAGGGCAATTCATCCCAGACCAGTAAGCCAAGTTCGTCACAAGCTTTGTAAATTTCTGGGTCCTGGGGATAGTGAGCCAGGCGGACAAAGTTTGCCCCAATCTCTTTGATCATTTCCATATCTCTACGGTGCAAAGCATTCGGCATGGCGTTACCATAGCCAGCCCACTCTTCATGGCGGTGGGTACCCCGCAAAAGGAGGCGTTCTCCATTGAGAAAAAAGGGACCATGTTCCTGGAATTCAAACCATCGGTAACCAATCTTTTCTTTCACAATATCTTTATATCCAGCAACACTGGACTGAATAACTACAGTATATAGATCAGGATTATCCGGGGACCAAAGGTTTGGGCCAGTTAGATTTGGAAGAACAAATGTATAGGTATTCAAACCAGCTTCTAGCCTTTCTGAATACCTTGAACTGAGTGCTATATCTCCCTGTGGATCTATAAGTTGTATCGATATCGCAATCTCATCAGAATGGTTCAGATCGTTGATGACTTCCATAGCAATACTGGTATTGGCAGAAGCAACGCTTACCTGCGGGGTTGAAATATGAAGCTGATTCAGATGTACTTTAGGAAGAACCTTGAGCCACACATCCCGGGTTATGCCACCATAAATGAAAAAATCAGATTTTTGGGATGGGATGATATTTGGGTTCACTGAGTTATCCACCCAAACCAGCAGTTCATTGATCTTGCCAGGTTTCAGGGAAGTCGAAATGTCCACATCAAACCCCACATAACCACCTACATGTCCCCCTACTTCCTGGCCATTCAGATAGACTTTTGATGAGATGTTGACACCCTCAAAATGCAGGATCCACTTTTTATCAGCACCAGGAAATTGAATCAACTTCCGATACCAACTTGCAGAGCGACGGTAACCGGGATTGTTATCAGTGGCATCCAGAGCATTCCAGGTATGAGGTAAATTGATGTCTACCCATTCTGACTGAGATACCTCTCCTACTTGTGAAATTTCAAGGGATTGTTCAAGATATCTCCAGCCCTCATTCAGATTGATAGTCTGGCGAGCTAACTCAGGATCCAGTACAATGCTAAGGGGGACAATCTGAGAGGAGTGACTGGTATTTCCATCTGGTGGTATGCAACTACTCAACAATACCATTAATAGTAGTGGTGTAAGGATGGTCTTCCCCATTATTTACTCCCTGTTTTCCAAAAGTTTAATCATTTCTGAACCGGCCAGAAGAAAGGCTCCAGCCCCATACGCATGGGTATCATCATAGGAGACATCTCTGGGATCCATGCCAATATCTTGGACCCAACCGATCTTACCATCTTCATGAACAGCCTGAACCAACCCGGACCACCCCAGAATTACGGCTGATTCATATTTCGCCGGATCAAGGTGACCCTGATTAACACCCCAGGCTAAAGCATAGGTAATGAAACCACTGCCACTGCTCTCTGGATTAGGATATTCTGCAGCATCCAGTAGACTGGAGCGCCAAAGACCATCCTCTCCCTGGAGAACAACCAGTGATGCTGCCAAAGTCTTGAAAAGTTCAATATAGGACTGGCGCTGTTTATCCTTTTCAGGAAGATTCACAATGATGCGAGGTAAGCCAGCAATCACCCACCCATTGCCTCTGGACCAGAAAACTTTATATCCATTGGCGGACCTACGATAGAAGTAACGTTGATCCCTGTAAAATAAAGCTTCGTTTTTATCAAACAGATGCTCAGCTGTGTCCCAGTATAGCTGGTGCAAAAATTTATGATATTTCTTCTGACCAGTCACTTGCCCGAGTTGAGCCAGGGTGGGCGGCGACATAAAGAGAGCATCACACCAGGACCAATCCTTTCTACCAAGCTTTGGGTGACTCATCAGTGTGTCATAAACAGCCCTGACAGCCTCAATACGGTGTTTTTTTGGGGAATCAGCATGAAGACTCAAGTAAACAGATCCACAGGCATGGTCGTCCGCATGACGCAATCGAGGTCCCATTGCATAATTATTTGCCTCAGCCCATTTTCGAGCCTGTTTTAAGTAATACTTATCACCCGTAGCCTCATGCGCAGCCATCACGCCGATATAGAATGAAGCAGGCACCCAGCCATTGGGGAAATCACGGTTCTTGCTTCTGTGCCGACTGGGATTCTTAATCTGATATTTGGCGACTGCCTTCATCTGCTTTTTGACCTGGACACTGGTCAACAGGGTCGATCCTGAATCACCAATACCTGGGGAAAGCCAGATCAATAAACCGAGTATGAGAACTAAAATACGGCGCATCAGGAAACTACTTGTTCATCCGATTTAATCTTTGTTCGAACTGGTATTCATAGAGTGAGGGAACGGCAATATTCTTGGCATTGATCCCTTCCATATAGGCTCCTGGTCCATAATTGATCTCCATGGGATAGTTGCCTGTCACTCCAATCAGGCGGGCTGAGGGTCCATTGGTGACACCCTTAATCTGCAAGGGTAATTCCTTGGGTTCATCATAGGTGAAGTCAACCTGGATATTCCAGAATGTGGAAAAGGCGCCATGAGTGGGCGACCAATATCCATCGCCTCCCATATAGAAAAAGGTCCTGTTGGGATCAGCTTCGATAAGTTTAATATCATCAAACAGATTCTGATGATTCGCACCACTATGTTGATCAAGAGAGGGCACTTCAGTTACCACTGAATGGGTAAAGACACAATTTCTAGCACCGGTATTAAAACTTAATGAATGATAAACATCGCAGTTTACGTGAATATTTTTTCCCAGCATATCGTAGACATCACCAAAATGAACTGCATAGTGATATTTGCGACCGGTAACCTTCACATTCTCAACCGTTACATTAGCACAGACATCAGACAGAAATCCGCTATCCCCATTATGAAAAGACACGTCCTTTACCCACGAATTGGCAACATTGGCATAGTATATCCCATTGTAACCCGCCTCAAGGTGATGAGCAAAATAGGGTTCATAGGCAAATTCAAAACGCAAGTGTTCCATACCAATCTCTTCAAGATGCTTCCATTCAGTTAATGTGGGTGCCCACTCAGGTCGCAGATCATGCATAAGTGGTTCCTTCAACTTGATAACCTCCGCATTGATCTCAACAATTGTGACTTCTTGTTTGATGACCGGCATATTGGGATTTTCCCAATGACGGGAACCCACCATTACGTCCTGATTATCATATAGATGTTTGATCAGTGAAGAATTCTCACCCGATTTGTTGTACCAGTTGACACGTACAACATCACCGACACTCAGCCCATCAGATTGATCCACAATGAGCTCATGACTTCCCCGGGCGCCTTCCAGTATGGAGGCCAGTACTTGATCCGGTTTATAGTATTTAGACATATACGTTTTGGCAGCTTCACCTGGTACTCTCGTCCAAAAATAGGCCCCTGACCAGGCATAGAGTGAATAGAGAGAATCGATGCCTCGTTCCGGTTCGCGTTGGCGCTTATTGTTTACATGAAGATATTCTTCCAGCTCGATCATATCCGTGGGCGTTGGCAAGGTATTAAGTGGTTTGGGGAAATACAGAATGGTTCCCTCTGCCCCGCTCCCGGCACCTTGCAGAACAAAATTACTGCGCTCGATGTATAGGATGTCCGAAATAATCACCCGCCCGGCAGGTAGAGCAAGCACCACAGGTTCAGATTGGCTATGCGCTGCAGTAAAAGCGGCTTTCAGGGCATCTGTATCATCCAGAGAGTCATTGGCTACAACTCCAAAATCTGTTGCAAAAAGGGTGGCTTGCATTTGGGGGATTTCTTTTTCGCCCCAATGATACCCGGCGTACGAGAAATCAGGAAGGTAGATATCTGAATCCTCCAGGATGGTTGGCATCCATGGTCCTACAGAGGACTGTTTTTGTGGCGTGCATCCAGTGCTGATTAATAGTACCCACACTACTCCGAGTGCAATGATTCTGGATGATAATGACTTATGTTTCACAGTTTTCCCCTTTGTATTTATTAATAGCTTCATTTCTCTTTTATAGAATTTCTAATCTTTAATGCCGATACAGGTCTCTGCCTGGTTAATCTTAACTGGAACTGAAATACTTGCCCTGTCATCAGTACTTGGATCATGGATTTGACGAAGTACCTGCTCCAATGCAATACGACCTATCTCTTGCGCCGGTTGCTTGATCCCGGTGATGGCAGGTGATATGAACGAATTGTAATTACTACTGCCAAAACAGACAATATCCAGATCCTGTGGAATTTGAATTCCGTGCTCCTTGGCATAGCTAAGTACTCCCAGAGCCACTGGATAAGTGACAGCAAAAATGATCTGAGGCAGTGCCCCTTTTTCATGAATCTTTTGTAATCCGGAATAACCATCTGAGCGACTAAAACCGCCAAAGATCACATGGGAATCTGCGGCTGTTAGTCCATGATTTTCCAACGCTTTTAAAAAACCCTTATAGCGTAATCGACCGATACTGACATTCTGATAGCCACCTATATGTCCTAACTCCCTATAACCCTTGTCGATGGCACAATCCACCAGGTCTAAGGTACCCTGCTCATCTGCAGAGGTGATACAGCTAAAGCCCAGATCTTCTATCACACGATCAAAAAAGACTAGGGGTGTTCCATTCTCAGCCACCCTTTGAAATATGTCGGTCTGTCTAGTCTGCTCTGTTACCGAGATCAACAGACCATCCACACGCATGGAAAGCAGTGTCTTCAGATGTTTTTGTTCCAGGGTATCGTCTTCCTCTGAGACCATCATGATAATCTCATAATCTTTTTCATTGGCCAGCAAATATATGGCATCAATGGCCTGAGTTAAAAAATGATGAGCAATTTTAGGCACCACCAGGCCAATAGTCCTGGTATGTTTTGCAGTCAATTTTTGAGCGATGATATTTGGACGGTAGCCCAACTCCTTAGCTAAGGCTAGGACTTTCTCGGTAGTCGCTTGCCCAATATCGGATTGGCGTCGTAATGCTTTAGACACGGATACTTTTGAGATTCCCAAACGGGTAGCAATATCTTGAAGCGTAACTGGTTTTATCTTACTCACGGTTGATCCCTGTTAAGTTACTTTACCGGTTAAGTTACTTTGTGCTTCACGATTCGCAAGTATTCTAGGAATTTTATTTTTTATAGGGGTATACGGATAATACCAATCGGGGAAAAACCGCCCGATAGTATTCCCATTGGGTAGATATCAGTTACCTGATCGCCACATTTCACCTGATTTGACTGCTTGAAGGATGGTTTCTTCTGCTCCACTCTGACTTTCAATATGGGTCGATACTGAGGCATAGATCGTTTGAACGCCAGATATATTCACCAGAATTACTGGTTGTTTGAAAAGATGTCGGATGGCTTGATTCACTATACTGGTCAAACCAATGGCGACATAATCTCCATTTTCCCTAACCAAAAGAGCGGTAGCGGAATAGGTCGCATGTTTCCAATTAATTTTTCCCGGACTTACTGGAGTTACCCCTACCCAAGCTTCAGGTAATTTGCCATTATCAGCTTGAGATGAAAGAAGTAAACTAGTCATAATAATGTCGCTAGCAGCGGTATTCTGAACACGCATGACATTGCCTTTGTCAGCGTACCTCCCGTGCCTCCAAACAGTTACAGGTTCTGCATCAAGTGATTTGATAATGAATACGGAGCCATTACTAAACACCCGTTTTACCTGCGAATTATCAATTTCTGTAAAAAGGCCCTGCCAGATCTGTTGGTATTCGTGGTCTGTTCCAGCCGGGTTATGAAAGACATCTCGAACTATCCAAAAGCCATCTTTCACAAAAAGAACCTCCCTCGTGTATGTAAGGTTTTGCGCATCAAAACCATTATGGGTTCCTGCAAAATAATCGATATCATTTCCAAAGTGATGGCTAAGAACCTTAGGCTGAGGCAGATCTAACCATTTTCCAAAACCTGATCCCCCGCTGTTCCCTTTCCAGTTCTGAGCTTGGGGAATACTATCAACCAGCACAACACTTTTAGTCCAGCTATTCTTCCAGAACCGAAAATCAGGTTTGTTGTATTTGACTTGATAATTAGGCAAAATCTCATTGCCGTCGGCATACGCAACCAAACCCAGCATATCAGCGTGTTGATGATCCGGTTTAGTGGGTGATAAACCAGCATTGATCACCATGTATTCATCGTCCTTAGCCCAACCATTCCGCATGACATAGTAGCCGGTACTGGTCAGAGCAGTCGAGGATAGTTCCGGTCTTTGAGTTTGAATATTAGAGAGAGAGGCTATCTCTTCCTGATTTAAAAGCCAGTACAAATTGGCAGAAACACCTTCATCGACAAAATAGCCGTAAATAGGATCCTGCCAGAGAATGGTTCCCAACGCCATGACATCACTCGCTGTATTGGTTTCGGCATGAAAAGCATCCGTATCGTCCTGTAAAACAGGTAATAATTTATCTGGTTGTGCCAATACAACGAGGGCATGGAACATTTTTCGGAATTGCTGCTCATATATTGGGGGTAATTTGACCTTACTTCGCTGAGCAAGTTGCCAAACCCTAAGATAATTCTCAATATCTCCCTTATGGTAATGCACCGTGCGTTCAAATTGGAACCCATCCTCATTGATCTCATGCTCAAGGTGCCAGGTTACCCCATCAACAGCCAGGTGCTGCCACAATCTGGCACTGGCATATTCATTGAATAGTGTAGATATCTCAAAAAGCGAAACCATCCCCCGAGTATGGTGATTACCATGTCGAACTTTCTTACCCTTCTCAGCCAGCTGTGCCCCTGTATGCAAGAGCGTCCTTATGGTTTCAATCTGATCCTGCCATGAATAATCATCACTGCTCAAATAACTATGATGGGCATGCAGCCATTGATGGGTTCGCTTTCCAGCCCGGAATACTTCATACACCGCATTCCCGGCCTGGTCATATTCCCCTTCCCTGAAAGCCTGGTTCAGACTGGCCATCTGACGCACCCAGTACTGCATATTTTCAGATTCTCCAGGATCAGCGAAATACATAAAGACCATATCTCTGGATTTGCTTTGGCGTGCCAGATGACGCAGACGATAGGCGGTAACTTCTGCTCCCCTCAAATTCTTAAAAGGTCGAATCCAATGTGTCTCAGGGGCATACATGGCTTTCATCTCTGCTGACCTATCCGTGTGATATTTGAGTCGCTTCGGGAAGGCCTTATGATAACTCGCGTACTTTTCCGGAAAATGTTTCCAATTGAAATAGTAGCGTTCTGAGGCAGCTTCTTTGAAATAGGCAGCCAATCGTTTGAGAGCTAATTGATGATCTCCATTGTTCCGCGCTGAATATACCTTACCCAAGCCCTTGATATTGGGAACAAGGCCATAGAGTAAAACGCTATCGGAGGGTATTTCATCAGCGCGAATCACCTGTATTGGTTTTAAATTTGACGTACGTTCACTACCTGAACATTCAAAAAGAGCTGTGATACAGATGAAAAACAATAAGATGAAAACAAATTTATTTTTAAGTAGCATAGACAGATTCCCCAATCGAATGATGGGCTGAAAATTATTTAGCGATTTAAAACAACTTTGTGAGTGCGAGACTCCAGGCTTTGCCGGCAATGGATAAAATAGATGCCGCTGGCTAATTCAGGTGTTTGGACAGTCAAGCGATGGTTTCCAGCCTCAAGAACCCCTTGAAATAGCATCTTAAGCCGGCGACCACAAATATCAATTATCACAATGCTGGTCTCAGAACGACTTAGCCCATTCAGGTTCAGTACAAAACTGGTGTTGTATGGGTTGGGATATGATGATATCACAAAAGGTTGACCAGCCAAAACTACTGGCACAATTTCCACCGGTTCCCACCAGGTGACATTCACACCAAACAGTGTATCATAATCCGTATTACTATAGACCAGATTATCCGGTCCATAATAGATGGAAGTGCCATTTTCTATGATAACCCCATTGGTGTTGTAATAAATCTGATTGCTATCGATCCAGACAAACTCAGGATTGCCAGCATACCCGCCTAGGGTTCCCGGATCATATTTGAGATAGATCCCTGCGAATCCGGAGGAATTGTTGTAACGAATGATATTGTTCTTTAAAATTGTGTGAGGAGCATTTTGAATGTAGAAACCTTTCCCGGAACTTACAGTGCAATTCTCAACCCGGTTATGCTCAATTCGAGTATGGGGTGAACCGAGATACACCCGAACCCCTTCTCGGCAATTAATAAAAACGTTATGATGAATATAATTGTAATATCCAGATGCATCATGCAAGGCACCAGTGTTGCCAACGCCCACTCCACCCCCTGAGGTTACATCGCGTATCTCATTATAGCAGATCTCATTGTTGTATTCATCTTCGCCATGGAGATCAAGGGCATCCAAAACGTTGTCAGTAAGGATATTGTTCCGAATAAGGTTGTTGTGAGAGTAGTATTGGACCACCACTCCATGTCTGATGTATGGACCGGTAAACGAATTATCCTCAATCAGATTATAACGACTGTCTCTGGCCAGGCCATAACTATCCACGTTATGTCCATTACCCTGGACAGTTATTCCATAACCGGATCCCCCACCACCCACATCAGTCGCCATCCTGAAATCAGAGTTTCGAACAATACAGTCACTGGAATTGGCCAAACGAATGGCCGCTGCTCGAAATTTCTCGAATCGACAACTATCTACCACAACCCGCCTGGAGGGTGTACTACCTGAGTCATCAATATAGAGGTGTACACCAGGAGCTGATCGATCAGGATTATTTATTGTTGGATTGGTCGAATATGCACCTGAATAATCTGAACTAAAGGTCAAACTATTGATGGTCACTGCGTACAGACCTTGAAGCTTAACTGTTTTTGTCGTTTCATTCTGATTGATAGTCAGTGGAAATTGAGACTTGAGGATTGTGCCTTCCATAGACTCACCATGAAGATGATATCCATCTGATAGCATAATGTGGGATGTAGAACTGGAAGTGTGTGAAGACAAGAGGTTGTATACACCATTGGGGAAATAAACGAGGTCACCTGCGCCTGCAGCACTGACTGCCGCCTGAATACCTGGCCTATCGTCAAAATCATTGTCCAAAATGTCAACCCCATAATCAAGGACATTGACCGTATCACCCCAGGGCAAAAGGGGATCAAGAATCTCATGAACAGAGCCATCTTCATTGAAGAAACCTGGAATATCAAAAGCTGGTTGGGCCAGCAATGAGCCACCAAAGATCAAAAAGAAAATAATGATCACGAGGCGCTTCATACCAAAGATACTTCAATTTGAGGATTTACTGATCCATCCTTACCCCCTGGACCTTTTTCGCCTTTTTGCACACTCATTGGGCAGATTACATCGCATGTTTGTCGTTGACCAAGTATCATTCGAAGCGAATGCTAACGCTGAACCCGTCCTGAGGTATTCCCCTGTACCACGCTGAACACTTCAGTTTCAGAAACCAGATTAAAATCACCGGGAATGGTCTGTTTAAGAGCGGAAGCAGCAACGCCAAACTCAAGAGCATCCTGAAGCGGTTGTTTTTTTAACAAGGCATGGATTAGACCTGCCCCGAAAGCGTCTCCCCCACCCACACGATCAACAATATGTAAGGAATACCGCTTAGAAAGAAAAAATTCACTTCCATCGTACAACATGGCGGACCAATTGTTATCACTGGCTGAAAGACTTTCTCGAAGCGTTATTGCGACCATGGAAGCTTTGCTGATTGACATCACTTCAGTAGCAACCTGCCGGTAGTGCTCAACATCTAATTCTCCGGAATGAACATCCGTTGAATTGGCTCGAATACCAAACACATCAGCACAATCCTCTTCATTGGCAATAATAAGATCAGTGTACTGAACCAATTCAGTCATCACCTCACGAGCCTCATTACGGGTCCATAACTTATTGCGATAATTCAAATCACAACTCACACGAAGACCGAGCTTTTTAGCAGTCTTTGCAGCTTCCAGGGTAAGTTTAGCAGCTTGTGGTGAGAGTGCAGGAGTAATTCCCGTTGTATGAAACCATTCTTGATGGGCAAATATCTGATCCCAGTCAAAATCGCTACCATCAGCCTCTGATATGGCTGAGTGTTTACGATCATAAGTCACTTTGGAAGGTCTGATAGAAGCACCATGTTCCAGGAAGTAAATCCCCATACGATCTCCACCGCGACTTATAAAATTGGTTTTAACGCCATACTTATGTAAATCACCCAGTGCAGCATCAGCAATGGGATTTTCTGGTAATTTGGTCACAAATTGCACATCATTTCCAAAATTAGAAAGTGAAACAGCAACATTTGCTTCGCCACCGCCAAAGGTTGTCTGGAACCGGTCGGTTTGAATAAATCGTTGATGATCGTAGGGAGAAAGCCGGAGCATGATCTCCCCAAAGGTGACAATTTTGTGACTCATAACTAGCTCCTATGCTCGTCCTTTTTCTACTTCACGATAGTATTGTCTGGCCAAATCGGCCAAATCATCCCAGCGGGCATTATTAATTAAATCGTACTGGAGCAAAGCTGTGCCAACGCCCACGCAGACAGCACCATTTCTAATAAAATCTGCAACGTTTGTTAAGTTCACACCACCTGTAGGCGTCATTTTAAGATGTGGCATGGGTGCCAGAATATCTTTGAAATAACCCGGACCAAAAGTTGTAGCAGGAAACACTTTAACGATATCTGTACCAGCAGCAAAGGAGCGTTGGATTTCTGTGGGTGTCAAAGCGCCCAGAATAGCTGGCTTATCATGACTATGAGCGATTTCAAGCACACCTTCATCAAATATAGGCGAGACAATAAACTCTGCGCCTGCATCAATGCCTTTTTGAGCCACCCTTGGATTAAGTACGGATCCCAGGCCAACCAGTATTTGATCCCCATACGTCTTCTTCAGATTCTGAATGATCTCAAAGGGCCGGGTTGATGACATGGTCACTTCCATAATACTAATACCACCCGCCATCAGAGCCTCAGCAGCTTCCATGACCTGCGACCCCTTAGTGATCCGAACCACTGGAACAATTCCAATGGCTATTAATTTATCCAAGACCTCATTTTTCTGCATCATCTTAACCTCTATTCAGCTTCAATAAAATCCTCGCGCATCGGTGAAAAAGTATCAATAAGTACCCCATCTTCAAGGCAAACGGCACCGTGATTAATA
Organism: Candidatus Neomarinimicrobiota bacterium; assembly: GCA_034716895.1. NCBI lineage: Bacteria > Pseudomonadati > Fidelibacterota > Fidelibacterota bacterium. The sequence continues at coordinate 27,961 of JAYEKW010000245.1, read as the reverse complement.
TCACTGACAAGTACAAAAGCATCACCAGCACGCATGATTTTTTTCAGTCCATCAATTTCAACTTCAAAAACACCAGATTCCACATAAGTAACCTGTTGATGGAGGTGCTCATGGGTATACCCAATGGCACCCTGTTTGAAAGTAACCCTTACCAGCATCAAATCGGATAAATATCCAAGAATCTGACGATCCAAACCCTCTTGGATGTTCTCAACTTCAACATCCTTGGCGTAGATATGACCTGTTTTCATTATTTGGGTTCCTTCAGCTGTACTTTTTTGATCTCCCCGCTGAACAAGAAGACGAAAAGCAAGGCTGCTGGTACAAGACCTGCACCCATAAGAAATACCAATGTGTATCCTGATGTGTCAACAATGACTGGTACCAGGTTCGTAACAACAATGACTCCCAGAACAGCACTCAACCCCCCCATACCTGCCAGGGAACCAACGGTACCTCCCCCAAAGAAATCGCTGGGTAGGGTCTGAATATTATTCATTGATATTTGGAAACCGAATAAGATGATGGTGATCAATGCAATAGCGGCAGCTGAGGTGCTGGCAAAAGCAGTCATAATCAAACTGGGGAACATGATGATGGCTCCCAGGGTGATGGCCCATTTCCGGGCTTTATTTACGGTCCAGCCTTTTTCCATGAAATAGCCACTCAGATAACCGCCAAATAGAGATCCCAGCGCTGCCCCCACATAGGGCATCCAGGCATACATGCCGATTTCTTTGACATTGAAACCAAATTTGTTGTGCAAATATATGGGTAGCCATACTACAAACAGCCACCAGACCGGATCCAGAAATATTCTTGAAATAATTACGGAATAACTCTGTTTATAGGTGAGCAACTCACCCCAGCCAGGAACTCTCTCCGTGGAGGCAGGTGTATCACTTAAGGCTTGGTCACCCAGGATATGCTGTTTTTCTTCGTCAGTGATCCACGGATGGTCTTTTGGTAAAGCCCGATTCAAATACCACCAGGGGATGATCCATAACATTCCAAGCAAACCGAGTAACATGAAAGTGATTTTCCACCCTATTGACAAATACAGAATAGCAATCAGAGGCGGAGCTACAATGGATCCAGCCGATGTTCCCGTACTGAAAATACCCTGAGCAAAGGCTCTTTCCTTAGCGGGGAACCATTCAGCATTGGACTTGGTGGCTCCTGGCCAGTTACCCGCCTCACCAACCCCTAACAGGAAGCGGACAAGACTAAAAGAAACAACCGAACGTGCCAAGCCATGAAGGGCTGCTGACAAACTCCAAACCACAATGGAAATCACAAATCCAAGTCTGGTACCAACAATATCATACAGCTTACCCGAAAGCATCTGGCTCACACCATAGGCCACCAGAAACATACTCATTATCTTGGCGTACCCTGCGTTACCAATGCCCAATTCCTCACTCATTTCCGGCCACATGATGGCCATAGCGAAACGATCGATATAATTGATCATGGTGGCCACTGCAACCAGTGTCACAATCCACCACCTGAGACCTTTAATCTTTTTTTCTTGTTTCGCATTCATTTTCAGCTCCAAGTCTTATGCATTAATTCAGAGTAACTTTGTAATTCCCTTTCCAGGAGTACGTGGCTCCATGGAATTCAACGGAGTGTTCAGCTTCTAGATCAGCTTCACTATTGGTGATCATCAGGGTCCAGACGATATCATTTTCGCCCATCACTTTTACCACCGTAGCAACATCAGAATGACCTATGACCTGAATTTCAGTTAATTCAGGATAAACACTGGAAGACACTTCCTGTGCTTCGCTGAAATATCCATGTGGTTCGATCACGCTGGCAAATACTTCACTTTTCCCTTCAGACCTACGAATCAACAGGGGTTCATTGCGTAGATTGAAATTGGGATCATTGGCTCCAATCATACCAAATATCATTTCAGTATCAGAATCAATATCAGTCAAGTAAGAATAATAACGATGTCCATCCAACCAGGTGAGGCTGGCATCTGTATTCACCACCGATTGGGCGATCTGCCAGATGTGCTGATAACCATCCGATTTTCCAATTGGCTCACGCTTAGCGGTGTTAACCGTATATTCAAAATTTGAATTGATGATTTGACCATGGAAATGAACCGGCATATCATACTGGTGTCGCTGGGCACTTCGAACGCGATAAATATCAACAACCACAGGATAGTCCAGACGCGCATCTTTCAATAGAAACATGGTTCGTTGCATCTTCACTCCATCATAATGATCATTGGCCGTGGCGCTCATCACCTGTACATCCCCATTTGTGGCATCAAAGAAATGACGATTCCCATGTACTTTATCCGCAGCTTTTCGATTAAAATTATTCTGGGTTTTCCCATCGATAACCAGTGTGTTATGGGTAATAGTCTGCTTAGCATAGGAATTATTCTCTGGAAGGTAACGACCACCGAACTTTGTTTCAATATTGATCCATCTGCTATAGCCATAGTCAGGAATCACATCAGAACCTTGATCATAGTACATAAAATGAAGTTTATCAAAATGTCCATGTCCAAGACCATGAACACCATATTTCATGGCCAGCAGGGTTTGGTCAGCACCTTTGCCGTAGCGTAAGATTCCAAAACCACCCTGAGTACCATCATCACCATCAACAAACTCGATACTGGACCACGTTGGCTCGACTACGACAGACTCCTTCTCGTAGGCCTGGGCTAGTTTTAAACCAGAGCCATTGGGATATACAGACCCCTGAATTTTGGCCAATCCTAGTAGATTTTTATCAATACCATAGCGGTCCAAAATAACTGATGTACCAAACAGTATCCCCGGTGCTAAGATATCCATGGATAAGCTGGCATCATTAATGGGCAGAAAGACACCATTTGGATAGGTCATCTGAACGGCTGAATAAAAAGCTTTCTTAATAATCTGTTCCTTGAACTCATAGATCTTTACTTCCGGTTTAACCCGTTCCAAGGCTTCAGCAAAAAAGAGCAGGGGTCGCATGGCATAACGCACATAGTAGGCGCCCTCCATGTAATAACCATCGGGAGCAAACAGATGCTCGATTTGAGCCAGAAAGCCCCCATTGCCATCTTTTTCTGTTCCATAAAGGGCACGCTCTACAAAATCATCATTTCCCATGACCAGTCCCATCATCCCAACAGAAGCAGCAGTCCACATCCCATGGTTGTGAATCCGGTTGAACTCTTCGGCATGATCAATGGAAAACCAATTAACCATGGGAATGAAGATATTCTTTTCATAATTGGCATGATCCTCTGCAGACAGCCAATCGTAGATGCAATCGTAGGCCTGGGCAGTATTCAGTAACCAGACTGTCTCGTTTAGCATCTGGTGAAATAATCTGCCTGGTTTCTGTTTGTGAGATAAGGGATGAGGACCCAATGTGGGATAAAAGTCAGCGTAAGTATCCAGCATGTCTTTGATGAATCTGGCATAAGTCTCATCACCGGTGAACGTGTACATATAGCCGGCATTTTTCATATCCCTATAGTTCTGCTTATGCTTTTCGTGAGCATAACCACCTGATTCTCCCGGTTCTGGAACATCTATTGGAGATGCAATGGCTTGATCTGTTTTCATTTTCAGATCGGTGTATGACTTGTCCATCAGTGTGTTGGACTTTATGGCAAGCACGACATCCTGCGCTTCGCTTGAAGAAATACTCAGATTCGGATGGTTGGATGATACAACTGGTTCTTGAGTACAGTTCAGCACCAGCAACATGACGGGAATAGCTATTAAAATTATTTTTTTCATTGGGTCCTCAAATCACATTAGGGCATGTATAAACCACCATTTACCTGGATACTCTGCCCATTGACATAAGCACCTAGACCAGAAGCAAGAAACAATACGACATTTGCCACATCAACAGGCTCGCCTAAACGACCTAGAGGAACCATCCCAGTGACCTTTTCATGAACTTCGGGAGCAGTAAAGGTGTTATGAAATGCCGTACCAGCAATGAATCCAGGAGATATAGCATTTACAGTCACACCATGCGAAGACACTTCCTTGATTACACCTTTGGTCATGGTCCAAATAGCACCCTTTGAAGCGGCATAGGCTGCGGCACCAGGCCCACCACCATCGTGGGCAGCCTGGCTGGAGAAGTTAATAATGCGACCTGCTGTACTTTTAATAAGATGAGGAATAGCGAAGGACGTAACCATAAATGCAGTTTTGACATTTACGTTCATGATAGTATCAAAATGACCCTCATCAAAATCTGCTATGGGAACACGTTTAATAAGTCCACCAGCGTTGTTCACCAGAATGTCTAATGATCCGCCAAAAGCCACGGTTTCATCAATTAATTTTTGGACATCCGCTTTATTTGAACAATCTGCGATGACCCCTTTTGCCTCACCACCAGCTGCAATGATCTCATCCACTTTTGTTTGGAGACCATCAGCATCCATATGATTATTGAGCACTACCTTTGCACCTGCTAAAGCCAGTGTTTTCGCTGTTTCGAATCCAATTCCCTGGATGCTACCTGTAATCAAGGCTGTTTTACCTGTTAAATCGATTTTCATGTCCAACCCTTTCAGTTTTGTATCTTTTTATAATATGTCATACTAATTAATTTGGCCTGTAAGATCGCGGTTGGTTTTAATCATCCGCTCTTTATTGATTCAATATCTTGTAGGAATGTTCTTCTGCAACAGCCAAGTGCCCCATCATAGCATCACGGGCAGCCTCTGAATTCTGATCACGAATGGCCACAAATATTTTTTCATGAAATGTTACTGCTTCACTTAAGGCTGTGTCCACAGTACTATAAACAATAGTTCGAATCCTTGGCATCAACCGAAATATTGGCTCCATTTGCAGGGGAATAATCGGATTCTTGGTGGCTTCACAAATTTGCATATGAAAACTTTGATCAATCTCACCTTGTCGCTCGGAATTGGATTGATCACTTTTTTGCAGCTCTTCCAGATTTATTTCTAAACCGTTCACATCTGCCTCATCCCGATTCCTGGCTGCTATCCAGGCAATCTGAGGTTCAAATGCTTTTCGAACTTCAATGACCTGTATGATCAACTCAGCATTCAGATTCATTGCCAGGTAACGGCTCATGGGTCTAACAGCGTGATCGGAATTGTACTCCGTAACGTAGATCCCACTCCCCTTTCGAATACTAATAAGTCCCTGAATACTCAACATTTGGAGTGCTTCTCGAAGTGCGGTCCGACTGACACCAAACATGATGCACAATTCTTTTTCAGTCGGTAGCTTATCACCAGGTAAATATTTCTTCTGTAGGATTGATTGCTCAATCTGATTTTGAATTTTGCTGCTAAGGGTTTCTGTGCTACCCACTTTTGAATATGTATGCATACCTATTTTTCTCCCAGCAAATCCTGATTTATCGTCGTGATGTTTCCTTGCCTTGTGGTAAGGTTATAACGTGACTGAGGAAATCTATTTTTTAAAATTTCTATTGCACTCATGTATTCAGGGACTTTGTAATGCGCATACGCACGAGCAAGGATAAATATCATCTTTTCTTGTGAATGTGCTATGCTTGATATCTGTTTATATGGCCAGGGTTTATCTCCAACAATATAGGGCAAAAGAAAATCAATGGCCTGCACTAATAATGGGTTTTCTTCTTTTGTCTGATATAGATCAATGCCATAATCCTGAGTATAAATGGCTACATGCGTTAATGCCTCTATGTTGAACACAGAGTAGTTGAAAGATTTTGTACGGGCTAACTCTTCAAGTTGTTCACCCGTTGGCTCAATTTGATGTTCCAGCCGTCTTTCAAGAACACTTTCAGCCAAAATAGTTGTTTCTTCTGTTCTATCGCAAAAATGACTTAATGCCAGCACTTGATAATCGTACCAGGAACCGTGGTTATTGGCACGCTTAAACTCCTGCTGGCCTAAGTCGCTTTTAACTAACCAGACCCGAAATTCATCCATCCAGGTCACAAAGGAGTGGTGGTCAGCTTTTGTCCAATGTTCAGATGACTGCAACAATGGCTCAAAACTTGTCAAAAATACAAAATCTCTAGATTCAATAATACCAACTGAACGGCCAACTGAACGACCAGGAACAAATTGACCATAATTTAGATTGGGATTCATACGTGTGTCCAGGGAAATAAACCAGGTACGGAGTAGATGGGCTGCTTGTTTTGCATAAATCTCATCTTCGCTGAAATAATACATAAGAGCCAACGCCTTGACAGCATATGACATTTCCGAACCTGACACTTTGTCGTATTTATTTCGCTCCGGATTGACCTGACCATCTTTACGGACATAGGGTAAACCATCAGGTGTATCAGGATTTGGCCACCAATATGGCCCCATACTCGTGTAGTCGTGCTTATCGCCGCTGGGTGGAATGGATACCTTATCCATCACGCTTGGAGCAACAAGATCCAGGGCGACCAAAGCATCCAATTTCAACTGGTCATAGGCAGGCATCAGCATATGACTGCCTTTTAAGATCTCCTGTTTGTTCGTTTCCAGGATACTTAGCTCAAACATCCCAGTGTGACTCAGCTCCACTTTTAAACTCTGAGTTGTTGAGCATGTGGTCAGTAATAATCCCAGAAACAAAATCTGAGCTAACGCTACCAAGGGTCTATTCATAACAATTCTCATTTAATTACTGTCATTTTTGCCAAGTGATAAATATTACCCTGCATTATTTTCCAAACGTATACACCCGAAGCCAAATACTCCAAATTCATATTTATATCATGCCCTCCCGCAGAATAAACCCCTAGGTCCTTGGCAACGACTTGCCTGCCTGCCAGATCAAATATCTCTAATTTCAAAGGACCAGGTGAAGTGAATTCCACATAAAATGTTGTGAATGCATTAAAGGGATTTGGATAATTATAGCTAGGTTGCAAGATGTGAGGTTGATTTTCGACAACCCCTACGATGAGAAGTGGGTCATGCCATTGACTATCCCCGTAGGGAATCCCATTTGTCCCGTTATTTTCATAGAGCAGAGAGCCTTCGATCAAATTGAATAAGCCCTGAGTAGCATCCATATACTGCGGGTCACTTTCGAGCATCCCCTCTCCAATGCTTGCAGTAGAGTGAAGGGAAACCGTCCCACTCTCATAAATATCGCAGTTATATATTTGGGACCAGTTATATAGTTCAACGATTGCGGCATCGGGACTACAAGTGCTAAAAATACTATTTGCGATGGTGGTAACATCTACGTCCCGTGCATTGATTACGGGTAAACCATCAAGGCCACATTCATGGAACGTACATTGATCGATCAGGACAACTGGGCCAACAGAGTACGGATTGCTATCGCCGCCATAAATACTGAGAACGCCATGGGGGATATCCCAAAATGTACAATCCTCAAAAAGAAGATATTGGACACTATACAAGCCAGTATCATCATCATTATTATCCAGGATAAACAAAGTCCCCTTGGTATGCTTGAATATGCAGTTTTTAAAACTGATGGAATCAGCAAAACTACCTACTGAACCTTCCAGAACTGAAGCATAGTCACCTGTGGTCCCAAAATTCTGAAATATTGTATTTTGAATATCGAGTGCGTAGAGCAGGTTTGCATCGTTGTAATTTGCATGGAATGCACGTTGAGCTATATTTCCACTATTTCCACCACCATCAATGGTCACTCCGGTTATTTTCAGCTCACCATTCCCTTGAATGTCAAAGAGCGTTGACATGGATAATACGTCACTGGCTAAGCTGATAACTGGGGTTAGCTCTAAGTCAGATCCCGGGAGTATCAAAACCTCTTTGTCTATCACAATGGGTTCAGAAAGCTGGTAGTCCACCCCAACAAGAAATAAAGTATCACCTGGTATTGCCGTTTCAACTGCATCTAGCAATGTGTTCATACCAGCTTCAACGAATTGGTTACCACTTGGAACTGAAATCCAGCTCGGACCAACATCCGTTTCCGACAGGGGTCTATAAACAATAGGATCAAACGATACTTGATCTGCCCCAATATCGGTAGATGCAGTTCGAAGCTGACCATCCATATCGGTGGTCATGACGATGTTCAACTCAGAGGCGGCACCCAGCAAAGGACTGATATTGGCGGGTCGATATAGATCATCTTCTGAAAGGCTCAACTCAGGATCAAGCCAAATAATTCCAGCACTGGTATCCGTCACACCTAAAGCATGTCCCATAACCATATTTTGTGAATATGAAAACCCCTGAGGGTTTCCTTCTGAAGCACCAAAGTGAAAGACATCATAATTCCCGGCATCTACAGCATTATTAGCAATGGTGCAGTTAATGGGTGGCAGGGTCTGATCATCTGAGGAACCATAGCCGATTAAAAATGATTGGGAGCAATTCACCAGTGTATTGTGGACTACTGTTGTATTTTCAACCTGGAAGTAACGATTTAAGGGTGAGTCCACGACACCCATAACAAATGTGATTGCTGATCGATAACCGGTTCCAGGTAACCCTTCAAAATAATTATTTACAATTTCGTGGTCTGTTCCAATGATACGAACACCACCAGCTTCAGTATTGCCAGCGCCAAAAAAGAAATTTCCCTCGATGCGACAGCGGTTTCCGTGTCTGAGGGTGAGACAACCTTCATTGTCTCGAAAGGTGTTACTGAAAAAAATATTTTCGCAGGACTTGTTGGAAATAATCTCGATCTCACCATTGCATTGTTGAAATAAGTTATGTCTGACAATAGTTTGAGAATTCGACATTGAGTGCGTGCTGGTCCCGATCCTAATAGTCTCGCCACCGTTAAAACCCAGGGGTGGTCGATAGCCAAAATGGTTGTACTCGATGATATGCTGATTCTCACGATCCTGTGGTTCTGTCAGCCAGACCACAAAAGTAGCCCCATCATGAGATTTTCCAGCGAAATAACAATGATCCACCTGATTGTGTTGACCATACATGGAAACCCATTTATAATTCGCTGTGTTACTAGATGGGTTAAAATTGAATATGGTGGTATTGGTTACACGACAATAATTAGCCCTGTCACCATACCGTCGAAATTCAATAACGCCAGATCCGGTAGAATAACCATCTCTAAAATTAAGTCCGTTTACTTCAATCCACGAACCAGAAATAGCGAGTGTAGAAAACCCGGTCAAGATCACCTGGCCGGGAGTTTCTGCAATTAACACAATTGGTTCTGTTGCGCTTCCCTCTGCGTGAATAGAGATCCGTTGATCATTCCAAACCCCATTATTCAGGGTCAGAGTATCACCTGGAAGCAATTCATCCATGATATTATGAATTTCAAGCGCTGTATAGACCAGCGTATTGTCTGCCAGTAGTTGAACCGCACTTAAAAAGGATAATATATAGATCAGTATTTTCATAAATAAGCCCTGCGGGGTGACCAGGCACCCCGCAGGATGGTCACTAACTTATTTTATAAGCATCAACTTCTTAACATCTGAGAATGTGCCACTCGTCAAGCGATAGAAATAAACGCCACTGGCATGGGCAGCACCATTAAAGGTGACAGTATAGCGCCCTGGAGCCATGTTCTGATTCACAAGGTGTTCAACTTCTCGACCCCGCATATCATAAAGAATCAATCTAGTATCCGCTGTTTCGATGAGATCGAAGGAGATAGTGGTACTAGGATTGAAGGGGTTGGGGAAATTCTGAGATAGGCTATAAACTTCAGGCATGAAATGTTCATCCACGGAAGTAGTCATATCCAGATCATTATACCATACCGTGATAGTAGTATCACTGGTGAGATTCAGAACACGAGCTGGTCCACCATATGGGAACTCAGCTGTAGCATCATCCCAACTGGCATTGATTCTGAATTTATACTCAAAATTCAGGTCTGGTGAAAGGGCTGGAAATACCATGGCAACTGACCAGACCGTATCGCCATCAACATCATACAACCAGGTCCCATCGGCACCCCAGTTATTAAATGATCCAGCTACATCTAGTGAATCGGTTGCTGGGTTGAAGGTCCCAATATGGATTTGATACTGCATCTTCACATTCAGGTTAAGCGTATAGGTAGGTACACTGAAGGTTGCTGTGATTGATTTGTCAGCATCCATTGTGAAAGTAATCGCTGCATCAGGAGAGACAACATCACCACTCCAACCATCAAACTGTGCCAATGAATCTGGAGCAGCTGAAGCTGTTACTGAAGTACCAGGCACATAGAATTTGGCCATGGGTTCAGGAACTACCATAACAAGTCCTTCACCAATAACATCAAGATTGAGTGCGTTGTACGGTGTTACATTTACTGATGTGGCCCATTTCAGATCACCAATAGCAGCTGATCCATCATCGGCTAAGTGGTAAGCCACGGAAGCGTCAGCCAAATTATAGTCATGGTCTGTTTCGTTGGCGAACATGGGATCATACCAGAAGACATTGGATCCGATCGTCGCACCATCTCTATTCTGGATATTCATGGACACATTATTCATTAGAATATTATCAATGATTGAGTTCTCGCCGGAAATTCTCATGGCATAATCATAGATAGTATTTGGCATATCATTGATGATCGAGTTGGTAAAACTGACATTCGTTGTATTTTCGATCCGGAAAGCACCGAATTTATCACCTTCAGTACCATAGCCATAACCACAAGAGTCGATGGTTATGTGGTCAACAACGATCTGGGGGTTCATATTCTTGAGGTAAATAATCTCACGACCAATATTATGGAACGTGCTGTTGGTAAGCTCCACATAATCAGCCTGTCCTACAGTATTCAAGTATATTAACTCCTTGCCAATATCCGAAACCACACAGTCAACAAATCGCATGGTATCTACATAGGCAGTTCCATAATTCTTATAGAAGACCTCTACTGTTGATTTAAAATCAACGTTATAGGCATTCAAAGAACAATGAAATTCAGTCACTGCAGAATCATCTGCGCGAAAGATGTATTTTGAAGGAACAACTGCACCGTCCATTAATCCATCTACGCGAAGATCTTTAAGAGTAAGACTACCCCCATCTCTAAATCGGAAAAAACCTTCAGAGCTGGTTCCACCTGTTGATGAGGTATAGCCCTGGATCAAGGGTCGCATGGCCAGGGTATCGGCCCCATATATGTTCAGATGGTTGCGGAGGGTAATTGGTGGCATTTTACCATTAACGCGCAGGTCTTCAGAGGGCACATATGGACCAACACTGGTCAATAGAAGCGTTGTTACCTGACTATTATTGGCTGCATATTCAACTGCATCCAGAATTTCCCAGCTGAGATCAACTGCAAGAACGCCATCTGGATGGCTAATCTCAGCAAAACTCGCTGCCAAAGCCATATCCGCATTGATTGTAAAGACCAGTGGATTATCAGTTGAAGTTAGATCTCCTGTCCATCCAGTGAACTCCCAACCTAGTGGAGCAATGGCATTCAAGGTAATCTCAGTACCTGTATCGTAGCTTGTAAATCCGGCTACTGGAGTAGGACTGATTGCTATAGACCCCATCCCCGTAAAACTGGTGGTCAGGGTAACCTGATCAATGGTGCTACGGAAATAAGCAATAAAGCTGGTATCGGCATCGATGGTATAATCGATATCACCGACATCAATACTGTCCATTGCAGCGTTGACCCAATAGGCAAATTCCCAGGTTGTGGTATCGGGAACAGCCACTAAGGCAAGGTTATCCCCTTCATAGTAACCATCTACCGGGAACTGAGGTGTGTGGGTTGCATCAACATGTCCCAGGCCAATACTGGATATCTCGATAAAGTATTCCGTGATAGTCGGAACAAAGTAGGCTGTGATATCCATGGTCTCAGTTACTGTAATTGAAACAACTGGGTTGCTAGGTGGAAAAGCTGGTACATTGGGGCTCCAGCCTTCGAATGCATAATAATCATCCGGTGTAGCTGTCAGCGTAACTACCGTATTCTCAGTATAAACACCACCAGGAGGATCTAGAGCTACAGAGCCCAAACCATCTGTGAAAACATTTAGAGCATAGAGTCCGATGGGGGGTGCCCAACGTGAGTCACCAATAGCGCCGCCATCATCAGCAAAGAAATACAATACAGATGCTTCAGGAATAGAGAAATCACCATTGGCTGCGTCGGTGAACTGAGGATCCGTATGGATGGTATCACTCACGGTTGCAGCACTAACATCTGAATTCACAATATCCCAGACACAATTATGGTTAAATAAACTCAAGTCAGAGTCAAATTCAGCAAACTCCTCACCTGCATCAGGATTGGTATTATTTGCAAAAATGCTGTTTGTTACGATAACATCCGTCATATCCCGGAAATAAATCATGGGTTTATTCTGAGTGCTTCCACAATCGTAAGCAGTGATGCGATCTATACGAACCACACCATCAACATAGGTATCACCCTTAATGGCTTCACGTTCTATGGCATAAAAGGTACAATTAGAGATTTCAGCATAAGCAAAAACTACAGCTGGGTCACTGGTAGAACCTGAATAAAGAACGATACCTTCTCTGGCACCATCATGGAAAACGGTGTTGGTAATAACCAGGGAGTCAAGTCCAGTGTTTCCATAAGGTTTGATGAACTTCTCATTGAAATCATGGACATGGCAATTGTCCATGAACAGGTCCATGGTCATAGTAGGATCACCATTGTCTAATCTGAAAGCATATTTTGCTAGAGCGGCACCACCTTCAGCAGTTCCGTCACCATCGAGCTCCAGATTCTTAATAACCAAATGTGGTGAACCAACCCCCTTGAACATATAGGCACCAGTGGATGTACCATTATATTTTACAACCGGTCGATTGGGGATATTAGATGAACCACGAATGGTTATGTCTTGATCTAGAACAATCTGAGAATCATTGGTATAGACACCATCAGAGATCAGCTCAATGATATCACCTTCAGCGGCTGCTGAAATAGCGTCAGCCAGGGCATTTGGTGCAGCATTGCTAATCTGAATCACGGTCGCTTCAATTACAGGAGCCCAACGTGAATCACCAATAGCGCCGCCATCATCAGCAAAGAAATACAATACAGATGCTTCAGGAATGGAGAAATCACCATTGGCTGCGTCGGTGAACTGAGGATCCGTATGGATGGTATCACTCACGGTTGCAGCACTAACATCTGAATTCACAATATCCCAGACACAATTATGGTTAAATAAACTCAAGTCAGAGTCAAATTCAGCAAACTCCTCACCTGCATCAGGATTGGTATTATTTGCAAAAATGCTGTTTGTTACGATAACATCCGTCATATCCCGGAAATAAATCATGGGTTTATTCTGAGTGCTTCCACAATCGTAAGCAGTGATGCGATCTATACGAACCACACCATCAACATAGGTATCACCCTTAATGGCTTCACGTTCTATGGCATAAAAGGTACAATTAGAGATTTCAGCATAAGCAAAAACTACAGCTGGGTCACTGGTAGAACCTGAATAAAGAACGATACCTTCTCTGGCACCATCATGGAAAACGGTGTTGGTAATAACCAGGGAGTCAAGTCCAGTGTTTCCATAAGGTTTGATGAACTTCTCATTGAAATCATGGACATGGCAATTGTCCATGAACAGGTCCATGGTCATAGTAGGATCACCATTGTCTAATCTGAAAGCATATTTTGCTAGAGCGGCACCACCTTCAGCAGTTCCGTCACCATCGAGTTCCAGATTGTGGAATTCGATATGGGATGAACCAACGCCCTTAAACATATAGGCACCTGTTGAAGTACCGATATACTTCAATACTGGTTTATTGGCCAGTGTTTCCAGACCGCGGATCGTCAGATCCTTATCAATAACGATCTGTGATGTTGACAGATAATCTCCATCTGTAATCAACTCAATGATGTCACCTGCAGTCGCAGCAGCAATAGCATCTGACAGCGAGTTGTTTACAGTATTTTCTACTGGAATCACCGTAGCTTGCAGGGTTCCAAATGCTAATGTCACAAGACAAATAGCCAGTAGCAATCGTTTCATGTTTCCTCCCGTTTCGTTATTTAAGTAATATCATTTTTTGAATTTGTACCTGCTGCCCCTGGCGTAACTCATAGAAATAAACGCCATTTGACAGATCAGATGCATTGAATACGAGGCTATACTTTCCATCCATGAGAAATCCATCCTTCAAGGTTGCGATGACCTGCCCCCTAACATTGAAAACCTTTAACGTCGTGAAATCAGGTCTCTCAATGGAAAAATTGATGGTTGTTGATGGATTGAATGGGTTGGGATAATTCTGACCCAGTTGAAATCTTTCGGGTTTATTCTCAGAATTAATTCCTGCTGCAGGCGGATCAGTAGCCCAACGACGATCACCAATAAAGCCACCGTTGGAGTTAAATCCACCAAGTGAACTGGTCCAGTAAAGCGGCGAACTGGATTGTGCTTCGTAATTCCCATTGGCAAAATCAGCAAATAGTGGATCAAAGCCATAGACTGAATTCGTGTCGACCCATCCACCCTTGGTTGCTCCAATGCGTTTATCGTAATACATGGTAAACAACAGATCAAATGTATCGATATGAGCTATGTAGGATGAGCTCAGTTGAATCTGCATGACAAAATCACCACGTTCCGGTCTGGCTAGAGAAGTTCCTCGTCCGTGAGCAACCAACACGTCCCGCACAATCGTCTGCCGATAATTCTTAGCATAAATGAAGCGCGGAGAACAGTTTACTGCCGTGACATTTTCGATGAGGGTTAACCCATCAACGTAGGTAGGCCCTGCGAAACTGGTATCTGTGTCACCATAGATCCGGATACACTCGGCATCGATATCATCAAAAGTACAATCTCGAACGATAAGCGTATCGTAGGCCACTGTACCGATTGAACCAAAGGGGTATTTCTCACCTTCTGAAATGCGGATAGCCTCATCCCCTATATCGGTAAACATACAATTCTCGATGAGAATCTTATGCGCTCTCAAGTGATCATTCGTAATATCAATTGGCTTGAGAAAGTAGAAGGCATTCCCTTGAAGATTTTGATCACCTTCAGAATGAAAATTATTGAAGCTACAATCCTTTACGGTAATGTCTACATCTGTTTTACCCAAGGTTATCATACCGGTTCCAGTATCTTCAAAATCGCCATAACGTAATGCGTATTTGAGGCCATGGGGCTGATCAAGGGCTCCCTCAAAAGCAATTCCATGGAATTCCACATCATCTGTAATGCGAAAAATCTCCATGGAAGTACTGAGATTAGGATTTGAATGAGTCAAAATAGGTTTCTCAGTCAAACCCGGAGCAGCCATAATGACCACGGGGCTGTTGATGAGCAATGGGAAGGTATCTGATGTCGTATAGACAAAACCTCCCGAGGTCAACAGGACTGTATCAGCACCCTGTGCCACAAAGCCCAATACATTCTTAAAATCACCTTGATACCACGATTCCCAGTTATCCGCACCCACTTCAATGAGTGATGGAATCTGGGCAAACGATGTTACTGAGATCAGCAACGATAAAAGGCCTAGTTGCAGTTTCTTCATACCGCCTCCTTAATTAATGGAATAACTGTAGCTCATCCTTAGGGACCATCCCTGTTCATGAGCATAATTTGTATTTGAAAAATAGATGTCCTGATATTTCAAGTCGAGGTATTCAAGATTGATATAAACATTGCCAAATACACCCAAATCACTCGCTACACCAAACGTGTAACTGTTTGTCTCTGGGCCAGAATCTTTTATTGGTGAGCCATCAGGAATATAGACTTGAGGAATGGATCGGTAGAGCGCGCTTACACCCAGAAAATTGAAGACCTGATACTGACAGCCGTAATACAGGATTGTCTGATCCATCCAGGTTTGTACATCGCCCTGGGAAAAGGGATTATTTTCATCCAGCGTTAGTTCTGCATCAACATAAGGGTGAATCTCGTAACCCAGGCTAAAAGCAAACCGATTCACTGGTGTCACCTGGAAGCCGATGGAATAGGAAGCAGGAATGCGAAAAGTATCCTCTCCCTCAAGCTCACGGATATTGTCTGCCATGAGTGAATCATCATCAATAAAGCTAGTGGTTTCGGTATACGACCAGCTTTTGCTCAGTTCGAGGGGCGTTGTGTATGACAGACCTATCTGTATTTTATCAAACTCCAGGATAGCTCCAAGTCGAGCCTTAATCCCAGAATAATCAGCCTCCCCCAGGTATCGTGTATTCAGTGTATCATAAGAATAGGAAAATTCATTTTGGTCATAGAGATCGAAATACCCGATTTTGTCCTGATGCTGATATTCCTGAGAGCTTCCACTTACCAGTGAAAAGCCAGCACCCAGATGAATAATATTCATAGGCTGAAACCCTACACTTATATCATATTGCTGAAATTTGTGTTTCTGCAATCGTTCAAAAGCAAACCAGTCGATGTGAACGGTATCCATTCCCTCAGCCTTTGCAGGCATTGCATAATCAATATATCCCGGGTTTGGGGTTAGATAAGTAGCGTTTCGGTCAAAGCTTATGGCATGGAGCAGATTGGCATAACCAAGACTAAAGGTTATCTCTTTTCCACCCAATCGCACGGGTATGGCAAGGCCCAGATGGGTTAAACCATTGGTATTTTCTTCCCGAGACCAATCGGCTGCTTCTTCGGAAAAGTGTTCTACACCCATCTCTGGATCAGCTACGACATAGGTAGTATCCAGGAGTGATTCAAAAAATATATCAGAATCAAGCAATCCATTATTGGCAGGATCCGGTATATACAGGCCCTCCAAATAAAAAGGTAAAGTGACAAAAAGACGGTTCGGTTTAATATTCTGATTCTCCCACCATTTGTGTTGATTCTGACCATAGCCAACGCTCATCGTGATCTTCTGAAAGCCGGTTAAACCCGCAGGATTATTAAAAATTGAGACTGTTTTTCCAAGACCAGCAACACCGTCTAAACCAGAGCCAAACAAACCAGGTGTAAAAAGAAGTGCATTTTCCACTCCCTGAAATGACAATGCCGTTCCCCGGTTTTGAGCTGTAATTGTACTAAGCCCAAGAACTGTCAACACGATCACCATTAAGAAGCCACGTAATTGAGTCATCTTGCCATTCCCTAAATATTTATAAAGCCAATGCTAACACGGTGAACACCTGGTAGCTGTTCTCCGTAGTCACTGTAACTATAGTTCAAGGCCACACTTTTCAGTTTAAATCCCAGGCCAATGTTCAAACCTTCTGTATCATAATTCAACCGATAGCCACTCCTGACAAACAAGAGATCACGAAAAGCATACTCCGCCCCAATATTATACTGTTGCCCATAGTCTCGGGGCTGAAGCAAGTCTGCGGAAATGAGCAAAGTATGGGAGTCACTTTCTTTGAATAGAGGCGTACCTGCCCCAAGCAATTCTGCTGAAACACCAAGATTCATGGTTTGGGGCAAAGGATAGCTTTGGGTGATATATTTAACTTGAGGACCAAAATTTCTCAAGGTTGCTCCCAACACGATACTTCTGAATCCTGAGTCATATAAAACACCAATATCCCATGCAACCAGCGAGCTGCTCATAATCGAGAAATCTTCGCGTATATATTTGCTGATAATGCCATATGAGAATTTATTTGTCAACTCCTGGCTAAACCCAATCCCTATATCTGTGGCCCCGAGAGATAGCTTTTCCCCAGTTAGCCCCGGGTTAAAGCTTCCGTTGTCTGCATAGAACAGGTGGTCAATATCTGTGACCTGGATTGATCCATAGTCTACAGAAATGCCATACACGCCAATCGCCCAGTCACCAAACCCCCAGGAAGCAGCGCCAGTACTGTGATTCGCGTCAAATACATAATCCAATTGAGATAGAAAGGTACCAAATCCTCGTTGTTTGACCAACGCAGCAGGATTGTTATACATACTTTCGGTCCCTCTTGATACGGCAGCGAAGGCTCCTCCCATTGCAGCGCTTGTGGGATCCATGGAAATTTTTAAAAACTGAAAAGATGTTACACCCACCTTTTCAAATGCAAAACTTTGAAAAGAAATCAGGGAAAACATGATCCAGGCCAGAATTGATTTTTTAATCATACCCGCACCCCTACTTAATGATCACAAATTTACCGTTAGAGCTGTCACCCTCAGGTGTGGTAACAACATAGAAATAAATTCCAGAAGCCATCTCCTGCCCCACTCGGGTCGTCTGGTGATTCAGGTTGGAATAGGCAGGTTCCGCATGCTCAATGGTCCGCACTAATTGCATGGCATAACTATAGATTTGAATGGTGCACACTTCGGGCAGACCATAAAAACCAATTTTGCCAGCATCTAATCCGTGAAATGATCCAATATCAGCACGATAGGGATTGGGAACGACATAGACATCGGTAAGTTCTTCAACGGCAGCAATATTCTTTCCAAAGCGTCCTATATTCGTTTTCCCACTTTGCTGACCGGCATCACTCACAGAAGTCACGGCATAATAGCGGTACTCACCAACTTTAAAATTCTCCTCGACATCGATGTACTCGTACTTACCATCGATATTCATCGGGGTTCCCACTTCCAAACTGTCCAGCAGGGTCCAGGGCCCCATTCCAGCGACGGATCTCCAGATATAGTATCTTTCTAACGTGCTACTTAAAAGGGGATGCACAAAATCTTCCTGATCAGGATACCAGGTCAACTTCACCGTTGCCAATTCATTGTTCTTTATGGTTAAGATGGGAGCAGGGAACGGTGGTGGAATCTGATAGCTGCCATCTTTTCCATTTGCCTCTGGCCAAACCGGGACAGTTGGTGTCTGCCCCATATAGGCTTCAAAAGCTTTTTCAGTCACTTCAGTAACCGTCCGAACTGTCGTTGAATTCACATAATCAGGATATCCAAAATCATCGAGGTAGGCTTCGGTCATGACTTGACCATCTATGACATATCGTCTATTCCAGTCTGGAGTTCTCATCCACTGCTGCGTCACATTTCCCCCTTCGATTCTTTTATCCGGCTCAGCGCCATAGCCAACAACTTCTGCGTAACTGAGCTCGAGCTTGTCCCCTATCTTGAGGCTGTAAGGTCCGAAGACTATCAATTTCATCCCGGCATCAGCACTTTGACGATAGGGATATGCCGCGCGTCCCAACCAGTGGTCGCCCTTTCGCTCTGCCCAAGTTACGCTGTTTGGTGAATAAACCCCACTCCAGCGTGTATTGGGATTAAAGGCATCTTTTTCGTACATCATTTTGGGACTATTGGTATTTCCAGTAGAAACTTTGTTGGACCAGGGCTGTTTAATATGATGTTTTTCATCTAATTCATAGTACCAGGTAAAGGACCCATCATCATTTTCCCGATAAATATCAACCTGGTCATAGTCATCAAGGGAGAGTAATGTGGACGTCCTGAGAGCGGCTTGTGTTTCTGAATCATTCAAGCCCAGGCTATCAAGTGATTCAGGAACTACATAGGCAAGATGAGTGGTATCATAGAACAGGATGGCATAACCTGGTGCTTGTGGTGAGCCTAAGGCACCCCCATTTATTCCTGATTGGGCAAGCTCCATGAAGCGTTCTGGATCTGGTTCCGGCTTGGCAGGCAGAGAAGCATCAGAAATGTTAACCCGTAAATTCATATTGAAGGATAGCCACCAGTCACTATCCCAAAAATTGTTTTGATCGCCCCGGTAAAGCCCCCCTGAGTATTTCCATTCAAGATATTGTCTCTGATAGCCATACATCGAGGGAGCGAATCCATAGTTTACAGCAATCATCACATCTTTAAGATCATCAGTCATTTCAATGGTCGCAGGATTACCATCTGTATCGCCAGTGTATTCAAATTCATATTCATAGATAATAAAATCATCATAATCCGGATAGCTCCACTGGCGGGATGTACGCGTTACGGTAATACCTGTGGATGATGCCCAGGCTGCAGTGATTATTTCCTCGGCTTCATTGGGATTATAATCTTCATTTAAATGACCGTCTGCATTCAGGGGAAAGTTCTCAATCTCCTCCATGTAGAGGGGAAAGGACCATCGACCGATGGCGACTTCAGGTGAACTGGCCCCAACCGCCCCGCATAGCGCAAACAAACGATTTGTCTCTCCAGGAGAACCCTCCAGATTGGCGCCGATATAAACACCAGCACCTAAAATATTATGCTGTCCATCATATTCAATCCCACCTACCACTGTTTTCGAGTAAGGGGGCCACTCAAAAAGAGGAACGCTGGTGTAATTTCCTGCATCTCCAGTTTGCCAGGCGCGTCCAATCTCTCCTGTGTTAAATACAGTATTGTGGAGCATGCCCCGATCATGGATTCTGTATTCTCGTATTTGTCCCAATATTGTCTGCGTTAATCCTAGGGAAAGGATAAGAATGAAAATGCGTGTTGTGGTTCTCATATATTCTCCAGGTCCATTCTTAAAATTTCACTATCAGGCCAAAACGCCAGTGTCTGGGTTGATTGCGCAATAGATATATATCCTGACTGCTCACATAAGGTTCGTAAAGTTCGTAGGTCAAAATACCCTCTGGATCAGTCTTCAGCCTCGGTGTATTATATGGATTATCATAGGTGCGACTGTAATCCCAAACGACTTGATTGGTTACATTATAGCCTTCCAGATAGATGGTTGCTTTCGTGCCGGAGAGGGTCATCCCCTTCTCAATCCGGAGGCGAACTTCTTCTTCATCGGGAGTTCTTTCAGTAAAGAGGAGACCTGTTTCAGGATCTGTATAGGGCCTTCCTGTACTGTATTTATTAGTCATACTAAAACTAAATTGAGCCAGCGGATAAATTCCGGCAATATCCGGTCCAAATCTCTTTGGTGTCTTGTAGCGAATATTCATCACCGTTTTGTGGGTTCGGTCATAGTCCAGATATACATCAGCAGGATCTGGCAATTGTTCAAGACCGTATACCGGATCTGCTATTTCAAAAAAGGTTACGGGCGCATTTAGATCATTGCTGCTC
This sequence comes from Candidatus Neomarinimicrobiota bacterium, assembly GCA_034716895.1. Lineage (NCBI taxonomy): Bacteria > Pseudomonadati > Fidelibacterota > Fidelibacterota bacterium. The sequence goes on along the minus strand of JAYEKW010000245.1, from coordinate 7,081 downwards.
TTGCCGGTGGCCGATTCATAATTATAGCGTAGATATCCTCGGAGATTCCCGTGTTTGCGCTCCATATTCACGTGAAAGCCTTTGATATCTGCATAATCCCGATTGATGTAAGTTCGGTAAATGGCTTGTTGCTCATCATAATAGTAGGCGCTTTGAATGAGATTTTTAACATCTTTATAATAAGCGCTGACATCAATGGTCAACCCAAACACAGGTAAGCCTTTTACAATACCCATGTCGTAGGCATTGGTCTCTTCGGGCTTCAATCTGGGATTACCGAGAATTTCTATTTCGTTATTCTGTGTGATCTGGTTATAGAAGAGTTGATTAAAATTTGGACGCTGTGAAAAAGTACCATAATTAAGATGAAATACTGTTGTTTCATCTACTGGGAAACTGACACCAATACGAGGCTGTAGCTTCCAATATACTTGGGAATGTTCAGTTGCTGCCAGGTCCCGTGAATAATATGGACCCCGGTCAAGATAGGGTAAAGTTGGATCATAGTTGGGATTTCGCAGCGGGGCATATAGGTCAGCATAGAAGTCTGTATTGAGCTGATAGAAATCAAGACGCATTCCCACGTTGGCGATCATCCCTTCAAATTCCATCTTGTCCTGAGCGAAAATAGCGCCTTCAAAGGGATTTCCAGTGAAGCTTAAATACCTGATATCGGCTTCGCCATACCGGTTATACATTTTATCCACAACAATATCATAGTAATTGAACTGAATGCCACCTTTGAGCATGTTGGCGGGGTCAATTTGAGATGTAATATCTGCTTGGGCTGCATAGGTAGTGGTAATATCACGGCCACCATCATCGTTCATTCTTCCAACCCGGTGGGCAGAGGGGCCAACCAGGTCAACCCAGTTAGAAGATTTCATATAATCGGTTACAAATTGATCCTCAGCTAACAGAGCCAGTAATTCCTCATTCATAAGTTCTAAGGTGCTAAAACGCAAATGCCAGAAGGTTGAAGGATTAACCACATGGTTCCAATCCAGTCCCAACTGGGTGGACTTAGATAATCGTTGGGAGGTTGCCAGGGCTGGATCAAAGAGCCAGTATCGATATGAACTGCTAAAGTAGGTTTGACTAGATTTATTATAATTCCAACTCAATTTATATTTATCAGATACAGTAGGTCTGTAGACCAAGCTACTCATCAGTTGTCTATCAGTATCCGGGTTCTGGGTTGGAATTCGGGTATAGGATCTGTTCTGCCGTACAGCCACAAACATCTTTATATTTTCAGCAACCGGTCCCCCTGTTGAAAAGTCTAAGCGATTGTCAAATGTATTGTCATACTGGAGCCCCACATCCCTTACAGATTGAAGCCAGGCGACCTGTCCCAGACGTGCAAGTTGGATCGAATCGCTAAAGGAGAGCGGATTGGGAGGCCAGGTTGTACGTGGTGGCAAATAGATGGAACCGAAGCCATACCCCAGGTCATACAGAACTCTCCCGGGCTGCTGTGGATTTTCTTTTAACCATTCAGCTGTATCAGTCAACATTTCATAAAAATCCAGACTGTTTTTATCATAAGGACTTCCCGGCTTCAGTGTTTGGTTACTATCGGCATCCAGAAATTCCTCCCAGACCTTATAGTACGGTGCAACTATGGAAACCTCCAGGCGTGATTCCCATTTTTCCCGGCCTTCTTTAGTAATCATATTGATCACACCAGACTGGGCATTTCCATATTCAGAGCTAAAGCCACTGGTATAGACTTCAACCTGTTCCAGACCGGTGACGATTGGCTTAAAAGCCCTGCCATTGGTCAAAGGATTAACGATGGTTGCACCACCGAGGAGATAACTTGCCTCGCCGACTCGCCCTCCCCGAAAATGATCATCAACCACATCGGCTTGCAGGTTAATGATATCACCGATATCATTAACACCGGCAATACTTTGAACATCAGATATTTGGTAGACTTGTTTGGTAGCTGTGAGATCTGTTTGGACCGTATTCTTTCGTTGAGATTCAACGATAACCGCTTCACCTTCGAGCGCATTGTTTTCCATAGCAATATCTATAAAGGTTGTCATATCGACCATAATCGCAACATCGGTGACCACCCGACTCGACATTCCAATAAAATCGACTCTTAGTGAATAGCTACCGGGATAAATATTTAAGAGGTAATAGTGACCATCCACATCAGTCGCTGTTCCAATCAGGTTATCCAGAGGGATTTCCTGGCCGTCGATCCAACGATGGGTGATCATTACATTCGCACCCGGCAATGGATCTCCAGATTGAGCATCGCTGACCTGTCCAGATATTTTTCCACCCTGTCCGCCAAAAGTGGCCTGTGCGACCAACAACAGTACGATCAAAGAAGATGATTGCCACTTACGTAACCAAGTCATGAAGAGACTCTCCATAAATAATGTGAATGATGTATGACACATTTATGTATCAAAGGGAAAAAACTACCATCAAGTTGAACAAGAATACGCTGTACCCTTTATTGTCTATGTTTTATTTAATACTTGTCAAACAATTAGAATTAGTAAGATGTATGACGTATTTAGTTTAAAAGATGCCATCCCACATGTCAAGTATATTTCTGCCCATTTACTAAGCAGTTGTTCGAAAATCAAAATGTAAATCTGTGACCGACTGACACTCACTCCCCACGTCCCCGGCGGCATCCCAACGCAGAGATATTGTCAATCTGATGAAGCTCGTTTGATACTGCCAAACAAAGACAATTAAATGGTCAAATGATATCCGGTGAAAGCAACAAATACGGATCAAAATCTATAAGGAATCACCCTTGATCAAAATACTTAGCTACCTCTTGAAGGGACTTAATGTCCCTCGATGCTATTTCATCTCTAGTTTCAGCCCAATTTCCAATCCACTTTATTTAGCCGATTTGAGACTCTCTTAAGTGTAGAGATTATTTCATTGTCATCAGGAAGCTTGCCAATGACTAATTCGCTGAAGACACCCCGGTATGTTGAGCGAATATTATTCCAAGTATCTTGAACTTGATTAAAAATGACCGCTTTTCCCGGGTGTTCAACAAGCCATTCGTTATTGTTGTTGAAGCTCTCCACATCTTCTTTGCCAACTGTTATGAGCATTTTATCAAACAGTTGGCTCTTAAAGAATTGTTCAATCTCACTATCCAGTAACATCATATGTATATCATAAATATGTCTAATTTTATTGGCTAGATCTTCGTACGCGTTTTCCCGGCGAGAAAATCGGACAAGACTCATTATCTTTTCACAAAGAGATATCTCTTTACTGACGACTCTCACTTTAAAAGGCTGTAAACCGTATTCTTCGATCAGGTCGTGTTGATTCTGCCTGTGCATCATCTCGGCGATATAAGAACTTACATCCTCTTCAGTATTAGGCTCAGAGTTTCCGAACCAGGTTGTCTCTACAATGATATCAGGTCGAACCTGACCATAATCCCCAGAGAAGACTTTTTCAAATTGGTGTGCTGTTTTCCTGATTTTTCCCATTTTATTTGTCACACCCTCAATGTGGATCTCCGGTAGAATCGATTCGACTACCTTTCCTATTTTCCTAACTTTTCTATCTAACTGACTATGACTATCCCCTGGGTTTTTCAATACGACCATGTCTATGTCTTCTGAAAATCTCTCAATCAACCCATGACATTTTGAAAGTGCTGTGCCTCCCTTAAATACAGCAGCCTCAGCCATACTTGAGTGAAAAATCTTATGCAGTACCAATGTTACCCAATAGTCTTTTTCTACAAAGATTTCAGGGATATCAAGCATTTGTGCAGTAGCTACAACTGCATCTTGAAACAATTCTTCGTTTTCATGGAGATTCAAGCCACCCCCCACGCTGCTGCCCCTTCAACCAAGGCACTGCTAAGACCGTAATCATACTTCGATAGTGGATTGAGACTTTCCTTGAGCTTCTCAATCTTTTCACAGGACCCAATTTCACTTAAGAGCAGGCCAAGTAGCGCCCGAACTCTCGGGGGATACTCCAGGGCATACGTTACTATTTTTGATTTCTCTTTCCCACTCAGGTTCCCTAATCGTCCTTTCAAATAACGAATTGCCATATCTTTATCTAAATCCGGTATTTTCGAGAAATCTTTCATGACATCAAGGAGCTCAAGAAGGTAGACATTGTCGTTTGTTACTCTCACATAGCCTGTGACAGACTTCACTCGCAAACTTCCATTGTTAATAGATATCCGCTTATCCTGACTTGCCACTTTGATAACCTTAGGAACTTGTGTTGTTAGCCCCAATCGATTGAAAAGCGCTGTACCGGTGATATAGGCAACTTGCTTCCGACCAGAAAATAAATACAATTTCAGCAATTCATCCTCACGTGGCTTCAGCTTTCCGAACACTGTTTCCTTTGGCTTATAAAATTTTCCCTTAGAGACTTTGCCAATAGTCTCATTTTTCACAAACCGCTCTAATGCTTTGGCTGCAGCAACAAATTCATCGGGCTCTATTCCAAGTTGAGTATACCCAAATACGGATCCTTCTTTCATCCGCTTAATCTTTTTTGCGATTTTCTCTGTAACCTTCATTAAGCACCCTCCCTTGTACTATCTACAGAAAAGGTAAGTCTATTTTATCTATTGTCAAGTTTTTATCATATTTTACTTGACATATTTACATTATACAGTATCAAATCATGCTGGCTAATTAGTTTATATTTATGGAGATAATTATACTTTGTGTTTATCAATCATGATTATGGTAAACTAGGTGGTAGAATATCAGAGGAGCCCATCATGCCGGATTCAATAGAAATTACTCGTCTTATTTAATTATAAATAATTGTTCAATAGAAACAAATACATAAATCATAAAATTCGCGTACATTAGTGTAATTAGCGGTTAAATCAACAGAATCATGTATACAGAAAATAATATACAAGTATGGAGATCTATATTGTCTATTTGATTATTTCGAAGATCTCCTGATACACATTTTCAATATCAGTAACTTCATCATTGGATAGTGCCCTGAATTCTTTTGACCTTGCCCTAATTGATAACTTCCCTCCATTTTGTTCCAAAAAGCGTACAAGAAGTGCAACGGTTCCATCAGGCATCTCATAATTATTATCTAAATACCGTTTCATTTCAAAATAATGATTTAAGTAATCGACCTCATATGGTATAATTGTTTCGACCGTATCCTGGACAGAGGCGTACAAGAATTCAGCCTGTTTGGTTGCATCAAAATACCGATAATAATCTGATGTCTCATTAAGAACTTCCACATTACCCTTTGATGTGGCTTTCCATTCAATGAATTCAAGTAGTGGTCGTGAATATGACTCTAGAACTTTCTGATAATCTCCAATATGATCCAACATTGAGGCGGAGACCGGAAAGACAATCCCCTGTTGAGTAAAATTCATCTTCGCCAGGATGTGATGGATTAGGTAACGGTGTAATCGGCCATTGCCATCAACAAATGGATGTATAAATACAAAAGAAAAAGCTATGATTGCAGCTGCTAAGACCGAGTCATAATCTGATTCCTCTAATAAATGATCCATTTCGATCAGACCATCCAATAAAGAACTCACATCTTGCCATCTTGCTGAGATATGATCTGGAATCGGTTCTCCTGTCAAACGATCATGTGATCCTACAAAACCACCTGCTTCTCTATAACCCATAGCTGTAAACCGACTATTCTCGATGACCAGTTTTTGCAACCGAAGTAACTCATCCTTAGTCAAGGGCTGACTCCCAGCCTGACCAATTGCCTCCCCCCACCGTTGAGCCCGTTTATTGCCTGGAGTTTCACCTTCGATGGTAAAAGATGCCTTAGAATCTTTTAACAAAAGAAATCCCGAAGCACGCTGCAATACATCTTTATGGACGCTCTGCAAATAATCATTTTTTCTGTCAGCTAAATTTGAATGGATAAAAGCCTGAAGTTTCTCGGTCTTCCTGATCAACGGACAAAATGTACTCGTCCCGGGGAGATTGTTTAAAATTCTGTGCCGGGGAGAGCTAACCCCTTTTCCAGTATATTGAAGTTTATCGTCCAAAAGGGGGACAGCATTTTTTATCCGCAGGTCTGGAATATCCAATTTATTATCCATCAACCATTCATACAGAAACCATATTTTCCGACTGTACTGCCCTGTTGGCGCTATTTGTAGTATTTCAATAATTTCTGATTCAGAGAGACTTTGAAACAGTTTTTTGAATAATAGCAGATTTATGCCTTCGTACTTTAAGGCGAACACCAAATGGTGATACAGGGAATCTTCTGGCTGATGCTTGGGCGTAAAGACTTTCCAGCCATCTTCTTCATACCGTTTATTTTTCTTTGATATTATCGATACGATATCTGGAATTGGAACCTCTAGTTCTAAAGCATTGATGATCGCAGTGTAGCCCACCAATGATCCGGGCTCAGGTAGAGTTCTGTCATGAATATGAGGTATTTCACATGAATATTGGGTATTATTTGCTATCATGCGTGAATTATAGGTATTATCATGCCTAATGGAAGTATAATACTCAAAGCCAGTATCTATTTAGTGTCTGACAGAAAAGTCGACTTTCAGAAAATAATGTGGAAGAATACGTTCAGTTTTTGATATACGATTCCCTCAATTGATTTGGAGTATTTCTATTTTCTTGACAACTCCACGGAAGAATTCTTGCGACCAGGCTTCGATGCTACGTGGATCGTGTAGGAACACTTCTATATCTTCCTTTGCACTCTCGATATTCAGGTTGTTTATCTTGTCCATGCAGAGCGACATAAATTTCTTCTCAGTTAGACCATTCTCCCCAGTCCAGTTCCCCGATGCTCGCATACGCTGTTCTAAGTAGTGGAGATTCAGCTTGATCTCTCTGCGCATAAACCAGAGCATATCGTACCAGTCCCTGCCTTTCACCCTACTTCTCCATTCTCTGAATAACACAGCATGCATCTTCCCCGCAAAGAGATCCTCTTGCACATATGTCTTGACTGAATAAGGGATGGGATTGTAAAGTTGGAGCACCTCGGTTTTAAAATCCGGAGGAGGGTCCGTGTCGATCTCCACTTTGATCTTCAAATTCTGAGACCTATTAGTCCT
>JAYEKW010000244.1 GCA_034716895.1 Candidatus Neomarinimicrobiota bacterium | reverse complement strand
GCCAAAACACGCTTTTCTCTCATCGCAATTATAACACTGGACCTGGTGCGGCTGCAATTGTTCTAAATGCCGAAAGTCCAGGAGCGGGCAATATGGTTAGGTGGAATATTAGAAGTACCCAGGGTCCAAATGATATTGTAGAGTGCCCTACGCCACTTTATGATGAATGGCATCACTATGCTGGGGTAGTAAGTCTGGATAGTGTTTACCTGTATCTAGACGGTACACTGGTTGATGTTGTTGATAATACTCAAACTGGATCTTATGATGTTGGTGTAAATCTTGTTGAAATTGGTCGTCACTACCATTCAAGTGATTGGCCTGGTGGATATTTTAACGGTTATATGGATGATATGCGCATTTGGGGTACTGCATTGGATGCCGAAAAAATTGAGTTGGTTAAAAATAATGAATGGCAAGCCCTTCAAGATACCCTCCTTGCCCATTGGGATTTTGGAAACAACGATATATCGGATATCAGCTTAAATGGAAATGATGGTACGCTCATGGGTGAGGCCAGAGTCGTAAACTTAGACACAATCGAATTTGAATATGGACTTAGCCTATACTTGGATGGAATTGATGATTACGCAAGTTTAACAGCCCCAGTCATTCACTCAACTGAATTTACTGTAGAGGTATGGGCAGTAATGTTCGGTATTGGTGGTGGAACAGATAGTCACAATTCACTATTCTCGCAACGAGATTACTCGACAGGAACGAATCACTCAGCTATTCTTTTGAATGCAGAAAATTATCCTGCTGGTAGCATCAGCAAATGGAATATTCGCAGTACCCAGGGGAATGAGAACGTTATAGGAGCACCTGCACCGGAGTATGGGGCATGGCATCATTATACTGGAGTAGTGTCAGAAGATAGCATACGCCTATATATCGATGGAATCTTAGTCTCATCCGGTGAGAATACACAATCAGGTTTATATGATTATAGTATTGATGATATAGATATCGGCCGCCACTATCATTCAAGTTCTTATCATGCTGGTTACTTCAACGGATATATGGATGATTTGAAAATATGGAGTAGTGCACGGACTACAGACCAGATTCAAGGTGACATGTTTAGTCAACTCAGTGGTGGTGAGAGTGACTTGGCAGCCTATTATAATTTTAACACCGGTGCAGTAGAAGACCTTTCCCTCTTTCAGAACAATGGTGAATTGCTTAATGGAGCTTTAATCCAAGAGGCAGAGTTGGATCAAGATCAATGTGTGGTTATGGGAGATGTAAATGGAAATGGATATGTAAATGTTTCTGATCTACAATTGGTCCTTAATTATGTCATTGACGGACAAACTGCTGGTATAAATCTACTCTGTGCAGATATGTCTGGTGACGAATTGATCAATATTTCTGATTTAATTCTCCTCGTCCAACTCATATTAGGTAGCTAGTATCGACAATTAAATAAGCATACTACAACATCATATTAGCTTGAGTACTTGAATTTAGAATGGTCAATGCTGAATAAATAGTTCTGGATGGTTTTGCTATCTTTATCGGTTAGTGTAA
>JAYEKW010000243.1 GCA_034716895.1 Candidatus Neomarinimicrobiota bacterium | reverse complement strand
ATCTGCCACGGCGGTAATCTTCTCTGCTCTCCTGAATCTGCCTTAAAAGTGCGTTATCAGAGAGTACTTCAATGGTTGATTTCATACGCTCATATTCATCGTTTGAGATGGTAACCCATCTTGCCCGGTGTTCTCCATGAAGTAGTTTGTTCATTGCTATTATTAAGTAGTATTTGAACCACTTAAACATTGTCTGATAACTCGACTCCTCCTTTGGGGCTGTCACCCCCCGTACCCGGCTCTCAATCGCTCGCCACGCCACAGTTGAACAGCACGCCAATCCTTGCATCCCCGTTCGTAGCTCTACCACATCGCCGCTGATGCCGCTGAAGTTGCAGTTCGAGATATACTCAGCACCGGCATAAACTGCGATTTTTTATAGGTCAAATCATAGCACATATTTAGTATACGGGTGACTACTTTTTAGTTTAAGATACAAATCTCAACAGGTGATCTGCATGATTAATATTGATTTCACTGAGGAAGAGATGAAAATATTAGACTACGAACGATATCATCATCCCCACCCTCGAGTTCAGCGTAGAATGGAAGCTCTTTGGTTGAAGAGCCAGAATATAAGCCATAACCAGATATGTCGGATTACAGGGATATCTCCAAACACTCTGACTGGTTACCTCCGAAAGTACCAAGAACATGGCATTGAAGGGTTGAAAGAAGTAAATTTTTACCAACCTCAAAGCGAATTGAGACGGTATACAACGACTATTGAAACTTACTTTCGTGAACATCCCCCTGCAAGCGTTAAAGAAGCTATGGCTAAGATCGAAGAACTTACTGGGATTAAACGCAGTGAAAACAGGGTTAGAGAGTTTCTCAAGTCCATTGGAATGGCTCCTCGCAAAGTGGGTATGATTCCTGCTAAAGCAGACATAGAGGAACAGGAACGTTTCATAACAGAAGAGCTGGAACCCCGTCTCGAAGAAGCCAAGTCCGGCAAGAGAGTTGTCTTTTTTGTGGATGCTGCACACTTCGTTTTGGCTCCATTTCTCGGAATATTGTGGTCATTTAAGAGATTGTTTATTAAAGCCCCTGCTGGTAGAAAGCGGTTCAATGTTTTGGGTGCGTTAAATGCTACAACTCATGAATTGATCACTGTTACCAATGATACGTACATCAATGCTCAGAGCTTTTGTGATTTATTGTGGCGCATTTCGCGCCTTGATGATAAGGTTCCAATCACCCTTATTTTGGACAATGCCAGATATCAGAAGTGCAAACTTGTTTGGGAATTAGCAGAATCCCTTGGCATCGAATTACTTTACATTCCCCCGTATTCGCCCAATCTGAACCTTATTGAACGATTGTGGAAATTTGTTAAGAAAGAGTGTTTGTATTCGAAATATTATTCCGAGTTTAAGGATTTCAAAAATGCCATCATCAACTGCCTGAACCAGACGGGCACTACCTACAAAGAAGAACTTGACTCTTTACGCCTGCTTTGTCACATCTTCAAATTCTTTTCCTTTTTCTGCAGTCAATTTTCCAATAAATCCAAGAGATTTCGTTACTTGCC
>JAYEKW010000242.1 GCA_034716895.1 Candidatus Neomarinimicrobiota bacterium | reverse complement strand
CCTTCGCGATAAAAGTATCTGAAGCGGTTAATGTTGATCGCGATCAGCTGTTGCCTCAAACATTCTCCCTCGATCAAAACTATCCCAATCCATTTAATCCAGCTACCACAATAGGCTTTGGAGTACCTGAAGTCAGTCATGTCAAGGTTAACGTTTATAATTTACGGAATCAAATAGTTCGGACCCTGGTGGATCAGAATTTATTTCAGGGTTATCATCAGGTGGAATGGAATAGCCTGGATGACCAAGGAAAACCCATGGCCTCAGGCACTTACCTGGTGGTTTTGGAAAGTGGTAACTACCGCGAAGTCCATAAAATATTGATGTTGAAGTAACTGGAACTGCATGGTTGAGGGCCAACCCTCCCCCCTGAACAGGTACTCTTATTTTGAGTTCAGAAGGGGGAATACATACATCTGATCAATTATCTACTTTGCCATAAATTCACATAATGGCATGACATTTCTCCCCCTCGGGGGAGATGCCCGCAGGGCAGTGGGGGGACTCTGGCATGGCAAAGATCCCAGCATTCGACAGGCTCAACCTCCAATCACTCAGCAGCAGGTCCCCGAGTGATTCTGGCGCTTTTGCCAGAATCGTACCGAGGGGCCGGCCCCCCAAAAAACCCACGTGACAAAAATCACTTCTAATTCCAAAACTAAATAGAGACAAAATAATACATGAATAACAGTTGACACTAGCATGTTACAAATTAACATACATGACAAAATATATCCTATATACAGTTACACTACGCTGTAACCAGAGATGCTAGGGGATGAGAAAAGAATGTTGTTTCACAGTCACCATTAAGTAGGGAGCTTAAAAATGAAACGTTTATCCACACTGATTTTTCTAATTACTATTGTGAGTCAAACAATCCTGGCCCAGACCATCGCAGTCCAGGGCGTTCTACGTGACCCTGCCGGCCGGACAGTTGTTGATGGCAGCCATACCGTTGTTTTTAAGCTTTATGATGCCGAAACTGGTGGATCAGAACTCTGGTCAGAATCTCATGGCTCAGTTACCACCTCCCACGGTGTCTTCTCAGAAAAACTGGGAGAGAGTAGCTCAATGGCTTCTCTGAGTTTTACAGAACAATACTGGTTGGGGATCAGGGTTGATGATGGTACTGAGATCTCTCAACGCCTGCCACTCCAGAGTTCCCCCGCTGCAAATGCGGTAACAGGTTCAAGCAATATTTTCCCTTCAACTGGGAATGTGGGAATTGGTACTACTGACCCCCAAGCCATGTTTGAACTGAATGGTGCGCTTCCTTACATCAATTTTGAAGACACCGACGGTGGTAGCTCCTGGCTCATGGGTAATTATGGGACAGATCGCTTCCTGATTTCAGAGAATGGAACGGATGCACGACTTGTTGTCCAAGAAGGTGGTAATGTTGGGATTGGTACTACAGACCCTACTGCATCATTACATGTGGTTGGAACAGCCCGTGTGGAGGGCGTTGTTTCTGTTACCGATAGATTTCGCATGATGCGGGAGGGTGCCAACTATCTCGAATACAACAATGCCCATTCATTTCATATTCGGTCGGCAACAGCAGATGATAATGAACACGTAAATAAAATGACCTTAACAGCAGCTGGTGATGTTGGGATTGGAACAGATGCACCGAGTGAACTTTTAGATGTAGCCGGTAATCTCAAAATTTCAAACGGCGGCGTGCTCATTTTTCAAGATGGAACTTCATTGGCTTCTGCCGAACTTGGTGGCTCAGCTGCCTCAGTTGCTAATTCTGCCAGCGCGATCATCACAGCAGACAGCGATGAAGATGGCACAGGAGATATACAGTTTAAAACGGGCGTGAGTACGGATATGGTGATTACCAATGCCGGTGATGTAGGTGTCAATAGTAGCGCTCCGGATGCAAAATTATCAATTGATTCTGATGAAGATGGATCACTCTTAAATGTTCACTCAAGACACGCATCAGATTCGAAGATATTTGAAGTAGAGCAGGTAAGCACTGATGGTCGGGTAAGTGTCAGAACGGGTGGTGGAACTACCATCACCCAGTTAAGTGGCTATTCTGGAGCACCCTCATATTTTATGTCGAAGGTGGGTATTGGTGTCTCTGTTCCAGCATATCAATTGGAAGTGGATGGACCAGGTGTCCAACGCATTGTGGTTCGCTCTGATGATGACCAGGCTGGGATAGAATTTGAATCTGATGGAACGGGTAGAAACCTCATCTACTCTCCTGATGGTTCTGATGACTTACAATTTTGGAGTACTGCCTCTGGGGACCACATGAGATTGACCGCCACTGGTTATCTAGGTATCGGTACCACTTCACCCTCTTCCATGCTCCATGTAGTCGGTGCCTCATATTTTGAGGATCGTTTAAGGCTCATGCGAACTGCCGGCGACAACTATATAGATTTTTATAGCGGCCGTAACTTGCATTTTAGATCGATTGGGACTGATGATTCTGATGGGAACACTCGGGTCACAATTGGAACTAATGGCTTTCTGGGTATAGGTACAACTACTCCTGATTATCCTCTTCATATATTAGCCTCTCAACCCTATCTGAAATTTACTGATACAGATGGCGGGAGCGAGTGGAGCATGGGGAACTATGGAGGAAATCGCTTCCTCATCCAGGAGGGGAGTTCAGACCGTTTAGTGATACAGGAAGGTGGCAATGTAGGTATTAATAATAACGCTCCAGATGCAAAATTATCAATTGATTCTGATGGAGATGGATCACTCTTAAATGTTCACTCAAGCCACGCATCAGATTCGAAGATATTTGAAGTTGAAGAGTCTGGCAGTGATGGTCTGGTGAGTATCAGAACTGGTAGTGGAACTACTGTCACCCAGTTAAGTGGCTACTCGGGTACACCTAGTTATTTCAAAAGTCGAGTGGGGATTGGAACCACAGCTCCCAATGCTGATCTAGAGTTGATCAGTGCAGGCGAACCTATATTTAGGATGGGGCAAAATACTAATTCAGTCTGGGATGTTAGGGTCAATACAGCTTTCCGCAAAATTAAATATAATGGCAGTACGGTTTTTGAATTTCATTCGAACGGGAACGCCTGGATGGCTGGCTCTTTAGGACAAAATAGTGATCGACGTTTGAAAAGAAATATTAACACAGTTGTCAATGCGCTGAACAAGGTTATGAGCATGCGTGGTGTAAGCTACAACTGGAATCAGGTTCACCCCAATGGGCTCACGCCGGATACTCGCTTGCACTATGGCTTTGTAGCTCAGGAAATGGAAGATGTTTTACCTGAAATTGTGGTAGATAACACAAATGGCTATAAAACCATCAGCTACTCTGAAGTCTCATCCGTCCTGGTTGAAGCCATCAAGGAACAACAAAGCCAGATCGAATCCCAGCAAGCCACCATCCAAGCATTGATGGATAGACTTGCCCAAGTTGAAGCAAGCCTGGAAAACAATAACCGTTAACAGATCTTTACATTATCAAAACTAGTGAACTTGAGAAAGTATTGAACCACGCATGAGAAAAATAGCAACAGCAGTAAAAACAATGGCTAACAGTAATATTTATTGCCGTTCCCTCTTTCAACTCTCTGCGAGAGGCGCTTTTCCAAGATCACTAGAACGGTTAACTGATTTTAGTTTTCGTCTTCAATCTGAGGTAAATGTATGAAAAATAGATTTTTAATATCAATTGCTACTGTGCTTATGTTTGGTGCTGGTTTGTTACCATCATCAACACTCCTGGCGCAGTATGAGTGTGAGCCTGAGTGGTCAGTCTATGATTTCAGCACCGTCAATGGCTTCGCTGAGGGTCAATCAAACACAAATAAGTCAAGTTTCAACGTGCTCAATTCAGCCGTGGGAACAACCGACCTATACGTCAACGAAACCAGTCCCGGCTGGGGTTTCTGGACCTACTATGAGACCGAACCCTTTCCTCCACGCGTAACCGCCACTGATGGTGATCACGATGACCGTATCGAAGTCACCTGGGAAATTACGGATGATGACCAGGGCTCACCGGTAACAGGGTCCTTGGCCAGTTTATATCGCAATGGAACCTTATTAACCACCGTCCCCGTTGAGCAGACCGCTTATCAGGATTACAATGTCTTTCCTGGTGAATTCTATGAATATGAAGTGGTCATCGACAACGATTATGGGAATAGCTATACCGAGGGAGACGTAGGTTTTCTAAATCCCAATGGTCTCATTTTAGGTAAAGTACGCACACCAAATCTTGTACCTGTTCCCGATGTAGAGGTTCGTCTCACCCCGAATCTGGGTCGCGCTCTTGAATTTGACGGTACATCAGATTTTGTAGTATTTGATTCCTTAACCACCCTGCCAATTGACAGCCAATACACGGTTGAAGGCTGGTTCCGAGCGTTTCCTGATGCATCAATCCAAACTTTTATCTCCCTGACAGATATTGGAGCCAGAGCCGGGGATCAGTACGTCTGGGTTGGTTTAAATGCCTCAGGACAGGTCAGTTACACTCACAGTGCTATAGCCGGCGCAGCTAGCCCGGCAGAATTACATACCATCGATTCGTTTAATGACCTGGAGTGGCACCATTTCGCAGCGACCCACTCATCTGAAGCAATGATGCTCTACGTAGATGGCAATCTCATCGATTCCATGCCGGAAATGAATCCTATCCTCAGTTCTGCCAATATTGGCATGGGTAAATTTACCCCCCAGGATAATTCCGGCTACCTCCATGGTCGCCTGGACGATATCCGCTTCTGGGATGTTGCCAGAGAACGGGAAGACATCCGTTTGAATGACCAGCGCACCATGAATGGTGAAGAAGCTGGACTTGTGGCTTACTGGAAATTTGATGAAGTACTGGGAACCAAAATATTTGACCTGACCACTAACAATATTGATGGTGTCATCTGTAGCGTTTCCCGGACCGACCAAAAAGCACCGGTTTGGGTCAGTGGACTGACTGATGCCGATGGAAACTATGCCATTCGTGGTATCTATTACGGTGCAGGAACAACCTTTGATGTGACCCCTGTTAAAGAAACCCCTATTGGTCGGGCACTCTTACTTGATGGCGTGGATGATTTTCTTCAGTTTGATTTCAAACGTCTGGATTTTTCTCAGGGTTATACCATTGAAGGCTGGTTTAAAACGGCTGGGGGACAGGATCAAACCCTGTTCTCAGCAGTTGATCCAGCCGATGGTGTTGTAAAAACACAGCTTCAAATGTTGGCTGATGGAACGATTCAGTTGACCCACAACGCTTCAGTTTCATTTGATCTTGCCAGTGCTACATCATACCATGATGAAATCTGGCACCACGTTGCCGCCACCCATGATGGTGTGGATGTAACCCTTTATGTGGATGCCGTTGCAGTTGCTACCACTCAGGAAGCAAGTTTCATCACAGAAGAACTTGAATTTGTGCTTGGCCGAGCAGCCCCTGATGTGAGTTCTGCCTATTATATAGGTATGCTTGATGAGTTTAGAGTCTGGGACTATGGTCGCATTGACACTCAGGTTTCCGGGACCATGATGCAAACTTTAGTTGG
The DNA here is from genome assembly GCA_034716895.1 of Candidatus Neomarinimicrobiota bacterium. Taxonomy (NCBI): domain Bacteria; kingdom Pseudomonadati; phylum Fidelibacterota; species Fidelibacterota bacterium. The sequence continues at coordinate 18,868 of JAYEKW010000242.1, read as the reverse complement.
GGATGAATCGGGTCTACAAGCTTATTGGAATCTAAATGAAGGTAATGGTGAGATCATTGAGGATCTTACGAGTAATAATAATGGTGGTGTCCTCATGCATCCTCAGGACGAATCCTGGATCGAGGATATCCCCCTCAACGAATATTTTACCCATATCTTTGATATTGAGAGTCGTCAAGCCATCCTGAATCCCAGTAACACAGCTGTTGATCGGGTCGATTTTACAGATGTTTCACAAATTGCCATCAGTGGATTTGTGCGCTTTGAAAATACCGATTGTTTTGCTGCTGGTGTGGAAATCCTGGTAGATGGTGAACCCAATTTTCCACCGATTATGACAGATGCAACCGGTAAATATATCGCTGAGTTTGAACCTGGCCGCACAGGCGCTATCCTAACACCCCTCCTGAATGATCATACTTTTGTACCGCCATTTATTGAGTTACCAACGATTAATAAGCCCATAACAGGTATCACCTTTTATGATCAGAAAACCTTTGATCTATCGGGTAAAGTCGTGGGTGGTAGTTGTGAATTTCCCATCACGCCTTCACAGGGAGAAATTGTTGTAACTATTTCCAGTATTAGCGGATGTCTTGAGATGACAGTAGTTCCAGATGCAAATACGGGTGAGTTCCTGGTAGAAGATCTACCTCCCCAGATATATAACATATCAGTTGATCACCCCAATCCTGCTATTGATGCATTCTTTACGGGTGATACCATTTCCCTTGAGAATGGAAATGCCAGTAAAACCTTCATTTATAAAGCCTCACCCGAGGTCTTGGTGTCTGGTTTTCCAACCAATGACTGTGGATTAATTATAATGGAGGAGTTGGTCGATGTCACGGTTGATATCCAAGTTTTTGAATCCTATTTCAGCAGCGGTGATACCAATACATGTCCAGTTGATTCAGGTAGTTTACTCATTGTTGATGAGATGGGGGATGCTGGTAACACAGATATTAACTTTATGGATGGCTTTGCAACTTATACGATTCCAGGTGGAGGTTATCCCAATATCCTTGGTGGTGGTGAACACCCCTATCAAAAGAGCTTACAGGTAATTGCCACTAACTCTGAAACCAACGAGAGTGTCAGTACGGTAGATTGGGCCTATGTGTTGGGGAATCGTCCCCGTGAAAGTGTATTCACCACAGCCACACCTGAAATTCCCCTTTTAATTCTCAGGGATCCACCTGGGGGTGAGAGCTACTCGTACATTTCACAGGAAACCTCATCCTCATATAGTTTTAGTATGGGTATGAATCGTGGATCTGGAGCTGAAGTATTTGCCGGTGTTCATATGGGTGTAGATGTGATTGTTTCAGCAGGAGCATGGGGAATCCCCGATGTTATTGTAGAAACTACCATGGATATGACTGCCACAATGGGAATTAATATCAATTCCGGAAGTTATCATGAGCAGACCTGGACTGTTTCCTCATCAGAGACATTCCAAACTTCTGATGATGCTGCAGTAGTGGGCGAAGGGGGAGACGTCTTTATAGGAGGCGCCATGAATATTGCTTATGGTGTCACTGACATTCTGGAGATAGGCGAGGATTGTGTCCCGTTTATTTCTCAGGATATTATCATGGCACCCATTGGGTTTGAAACGACCTATATCTATAGTGAGAGCCATATTCTTGGAGCAGTGATTCCCTCATTATGGACCATTGGTGATACAGCCTCAGCGCAAATGTGGCAGCAAGTTGTCGATCGCAACAATGACTTAAAATCAGCAGCAATATTCAAACACAACTATTCCTTTGATGGTGCAACCGGAGCTTTTGAATTCTCAGAAACTGATGAAACTACTTCAAGCTTGACCCTCGATTTTGAAATGGAAATTAGTGCTGAAGTTGCTCTTGAAGTTGGTGCTGAAGTGAATGGTGTTGGGATATCAGGTGGTGTGAAAGTCTCAACCCAAACTACCATGGGTGAAAGCCAAACAACTGAAACCACGAATACAAACACAGTTGGTTACGTTTTGTCTGATGGTGACGTCGGTGATTTCTTTAGTGTGGATGTGCTTTGGGATGGCGTCTACGGAACCCCAGTGTTCAAAACAGTAAGCGGTGCTAGTAGTTGCCCCTGGGAGCCCAATACAGCTCCTCGAGAAGGTGTTCAATTGGGAAGTGATGGAACCCTTGCTATTAATATCCCACCAGATGAACCTGCTGTATTCTCACTTCTCCTTGGAAATACCAGTCAGACCGAAGAAGATGGCGACTATGCAATTGTAATTTCACAGGAAACAAATCCCTACGGTGCTGTATTTGCCATAAACGGGATCACTTTTGCTGATCAATTCCCCATCTTTCTGGAATACGGTTTACAAACACCAGTAACCCTCACAATAGACCGAGGACCTGAAGAGTATGTCTATACCGATATGGAAGTGCAGCTCGTATCCTTGTGCGATGATCAAATAACTGATGCGCTAAGTTTCTCTGTGGAGTATTCAGTACCCTGTAGCGAAGTCAATATCGCCGTACCAGAAGACAATTGGCTGGTCATTGGCGGCGATGAAGACAGCCTCTGGGTCACCCTGAATGGATATGACAACACAGATGGCAACCTGACCCATATCGAGTTGCAGTACCGACCCGTTCTGGCTGCCGCAGCCTTATCAGGACCCATGAATGAAAATATGATTACCCCTGATGGTGCATTGCGCATGGGACCATACTACCCTGGCCCTGTATCATCCGTGCATGGTCAAATTGAGATGAGTACCGAAACGCTTGCTGTAGATTCCGCCCTGCGTGGCGGATTGCCAGGCAGCCAACCCGAGATCCGAACCCTGAGCCTGTCCAAGGGGGAGGAGATAGTGGATGATCATTCAGGTGAAATAATCCTGGTAGATGATGAAAACCGCGAAAACGACTGGTTCATTGCAGCCAGTATTCCCATTGACAGTCTTACCCAGGACTTCTACCTGATCCCCTGGAATATCAGCCCGGATATCATCCTGGATGGTGCCTACGAGATCAGAGCTTCCGCAGTTTGTGAAGCCGGACTCGTACCTGGTAGATCTGAGATCCTTACGGGTATTATTGACCGCACCGGTCCGCTGGTTGTGGGTGCTCCAACTCCAGTCGATGGTATCCTGGGACCAGATGATCAGATTCTGGTAACCCTCAATGAGTCAATCGATTGTGGTAATATCAATATTGGTGCTGGTGATATTTTACTTTTCAATACAGTAACTGGCAATCCAGTTGATTTTACCTATACCTGTGGTGATAATGTCATCAGTATTGAACCCAATATTCAGAATCATTTCATCGAGAATCAGACCTTGAGAGCCGAGATCCATAACCTGACTGATATCTATGGAAATGAGCGAATCGAATCAATCGAATGGGAATTCTATGTGAATCGTAATCCCATCGAATGGGTCGGTACCGATATCTCAAATATCGTGATCTATGATGATGAAACCTTTATGACAACCCGGCAACTGGTGAACAATGGCGGTAGCAACCGTGCTTTTGATATCACCAATATCCCCGCCTGGATGGATGTCTCTCCCCTGGAAGGCATTCTCACACCAGGTAGCATGCAGACCATCACCTTCGAGTTGAGCGATCAGCCCGGCGCCGGTGAGTATGTTCAGCATATTTATGCCAGTGGAACCATGGGTGATGAGCCTATGCCCATAGATATTCGCGTACTTTGCTATGAACCTTATTGGGAGGTCACTGCTGAAAGTTTCCAATACAGTATGAATCTGATTGCTACCCTCTCCACAGATGGTGAGTTATCAGCTGATGAGTTTGACCGTGTCGGTGTCTTTGTTGGAGACGAACTCAGAGGCGTTGCCAGTGTGGAATATATTCCTGAATTGGCTGAACTCGGTGGTCCTCATCCATACGAAGTCTTTCTCACAGTATACAGTAATGAAATTCAAGGTGAAGCCCTGTCCATGCGCGTTTGGGATGCTACAGAGTGTACAGAGTTAGGTATGGTAGAAGAAGCGTATGTCTTCGAAGCCAATACCATTCTCGGTTCTCCCACATCTCCAGCCAGTATCACGGCTACCAGTCAGGTGATTCAGTCCTTGGATTATCCTGTGGGTTGGACCTGGTTCTCACTTAACCTGCAGAATGACGATATGTCTGTAAATGAGGTATTGGGCAATCTGAATGCTTCCTCTGGTGATCTTGTGAAGAGTCAGACCAGCTTTAACCAGTACGTCGATGATTTTGGCTGGGTTGGAACACTGGATACCCTGAACAATCGTTCGATGTATCAGATTCGCCTGTCACAAGCAGACACCCTGGAAATGGTAGGCTATGCTGTTAATGTCGAGCTGGATACCATCGAAGTAGCCAGCGGTTGGAACTGGGTCAGCTATATGCCCCAAGGTGGTTTGGATGTCAATCTAGCCCTGCAATCACTGGATGCTATTTCCGGAGATGTAATCAAGAGTCAGTTCACCTTTGCCATGTTTGTGGAAGGTCTGGGATGGGTTGGTTCACTCCACTTTATGAATCCTCAATTGGGTTACCTCCTGTATTCTTACAATGGTGGTGATCTGGTTTATCCTGAACTTCAGGATGATGATCCACCGCTGTTAGCTAAGGGTGTCCAGGGTACGAAAACTCAGGGCGAGTTGCTTCTGGTAGAAGATGCTCCTGAGTGGAATGTTGATGCCCACCTGTTTGAGTACAACCTGACCATGACAGCTAGTATTGATCAAAGTCTGATTGAAGATGCTGACTCCACTGATATGATCGCTGCTTTTGTTGGTGATGAATGTCGCGGTATCAGTCAACCTGTCTTTATTGAAGCCCTGGATCAATACATGGTCTTTCTCATGGTCTATGGAAATGAAAATGGGGAAGCAGTCAGTTTCAGATACTATGATGCCAGCGAGGATTTTATCTGGTCCATGGAAGAATCAGTTGATTTTGAAGCCAACCTGATGCTGGGCACTGTAGATGAACCATTCGCTCTAACTTTACACCCTCTTGGCATTGGAGATGCGGGATACATCCCTGACACTTACAGCTTAAGTCAGAATTATCCCAATCCATTTAACCCTGTAACAACCATGGGCTTTGGATTACCCGAGGATGGACATGTCAGTATCCGTATCTACAATCTCCGGGGACAGGAGATTCGTACCCTGGTAAATAAAGATATGCAGGCGGGTTATAACTTTGTGGAATGGAACAGTCTTGATGAAACAGGACGACCCATGACATCAGGTATCTACCTCGTTGTTATGCAATCCGGCAACTTCCGTGAAGTGAAGAAGATGTTGATGTTAAAATAAAAGGACACTGAGCCTGCCGAAATTCCGGTCCTGATCAAGGAACCCGGTTTCGGCAGGCTCAACCTCCAGCTATCACACGACAACCGAATAGTTGATGCTGGCACGACTATTGAACAATCAAAGGCGTGAGCGGATTACCAGTCATATTCTTACTTTCTTTCGTCATATCCTTGCACGCGGAAAAACAAGCAGACAAAATCAATCCTGAAGCCATGCTGGATTCCATAATCATTATGAAAGAATCCCAACCGGATGATGCTCTGCGGAAAGCTTTTTATATACTGGTAGAATTTGCCAAAGCAGATTTACCGGATAGTATTATTGCCGAAACTCATCTTGAAATAGCAAGCATTCTTAATAAACAAGGACTGCAAGTACAATCCATGGAATATTATATAAGTGCTCTTGACTATTATAATAATGCCGGGCGTATTCTGGAAACAGGGTGGTTTTATAATGATATTGGGAATATTTATTTTCAGCAGGGAATGTATGGCAAGGCACAACAACATTATCAAAAAGCCCGTGAGATATTTATTGAAAGGGAAGAGCTGTACCCGGAAGCGACCATTGTTAACAATCTTGCTCTTATTGCCATAGAAAAAGATGATTTTAATAAGGCAATGATTCTTTTTAATGAAGCTCTGGAATTACGAGTACGATATGGGAAACAACCTTACCTCATTGCACATTCATATAACTATATAGGTGGTTTGTATCTCCGAATGGGACAGATGAAAGCAGCAATGGCGTATTATCAAAAAGTAATTGATATTGGGATTACGGAAGGTGCGGGAAATTCCAGAGGTTTGTCGCTTCAGGCTATGGGAGATATTTATTTTAAGATGGATGAGCAACAGACAGCTATTGAACATTTTCGGCTGGCGGAGGAGAGTTTCATCTCTGATTACAACCCAAAATATCTTGCAGAATTGTACATCCGGCTGGCGGAGATATATGAAACGGAAGGCGTGGCGGATTCTGCTGAAAAATATCTCAACAAAGCGCTTCCAATTGTAGAACAACATAGGTTTGTCAAACTAAATATTACGGTGTTAAATCAACTCATCGAATTGAATGAAGATTTGGGGAAGCAGGAAAAAATATTATCGTATTATGAGCAACTCAACCACGCGATCCAGTCGCGATATAAAACTGAACTTCGCCATTCCCTTGAACAGGTGGAAATACAGCTGGAACTTTCCATGCATAAACAGAAATTGGGGGAAAAAGAAACCCAGCTGAACACGACAAAGCAACAGCGTAATTTTGCAATAATTACCGGATTTTTACTCTTCTTACTTATATGGATGTTATACCGACGATACGAACAAAATAAGAAGCTAACAGAGAAAGAGAGACAAATTGCCAGTGATAAGCAGAAAGCGATCAGCGAACAGTTAGATTTAAAAAAGAAAGAGCTGGTTAATAAAGCGATGTGTTTGGTCCAAAAGAATGATCTTATTTCAAATGTCAATCATGAGATACATTATTTATATGATATTTTAGATGCTAAAAAGGAAGACCATCTATTTAATAGTCTATATTCATTGACCGATTCTACACTACATTCCGAAGAAGATTGGATCAGTTTTGAAGAACAATTTTCAACAATATTTCCTTCGTTTTTTGGAAAGCTATCCAAAGAATATCCCATGCTGAAAGCAAAAGATATTAAATTTTGTGCGTATTTAAAATTGGATATGAGCACGAATGATATTGCAAAACTTATGGGGATATCTATCCGAAGTGTTGAAAGCCGACGATACCGTCTTCGAAAAAAAATGAAATTGACAAAAGGAAATAATCTTTCACATTTGATAAAAGATATGTAATCTACAATTTCTGTTTATCTACGCGTTGTGCATATTAATTGGTATAATCCCAATTCTAAATCCAAACAGTCTATGTATCGCAAGCCTGTCACCCTGAGCTTGTCGAAGGGTCTACTCTGTTTCAGTCAAAATAGTATAGACCGAATGGACATTCATTTGGTATAATTTCCTCATAACCTAAATAAAGTATTCCTTTTTCTCTCCATATCTTCGCTAATCAGTCTTGACGTGAAGCTTACCACAAAAACAAAATGCGTAGTAAATGCAGTAGCAAAAAACACCTGTAATAAGGATACATTACAGATGTTATGATAAAAGTAAATCGAAAAAAAGATACCGCCATACAGAGTCACTTCCCTTGTTTCACCGACGATGAAGTAACGATTTGCAAGGAAATACGCCGTGGATTTTCCGCAGAAAGTATTGCAAAAAGACTAAACATGACAATCAGAACCGTAGAAACCCGAAAAAGAAAAATCCGGGAGAAAATGGGTTTGAAAAAGGAAGAAACAATCATAACAGCTCTATATTTATTAGAAATAAATCATCAATAAACAGGAGATACAATAATGATCTCAAATACAATTAAACCACTTTTAATTATTATTTTGCTGGCCAGCACCGTCTTTGCACAAACCTTTTCCGTTCAGGGAGTCTTGCGTGACCCCCAGGGCAATACCCTGGATGAAGGTCATTACGACATCACCCTAAAGTTGTATGAACAAGCCGAAGGCACGGATGCCATTTGGGAGGAAGTCCAAACGGATATTCATGTTTTGCACGGTGTCTTTGATTTAGATGTTGGTTCCGTTACCCCTTTAACGGGTATTTCATTTACAGCGACCTATTATCTCGGGCTTACCATTGAATACGACCCGGAAATGGTACCCAGATTTGAACTCTTGAAGGCTCCCTCGGCATTGTCTGTGGGTGGTGCGGAAAATATGGTTCCATCTCTTGGAAATATCGGCATTGGCACAACTGATCCCCAAGCCGGATTACATATTGTAACGTATGAATCTGACGACAACTTGATTAAGGTTGAAAGCGAAAGCGGTAAAGGAATAAAAGTAGATTCTTTTGGTGATTTATATTTGGAAGGCGGTGCCGTCATCAAATTTGCTGATGGAACTGAATTGTCCAGTTCTATTCTTGACGAACCAGCGACGGCTCTTAAATCCAATGGTGATGTAACCTTTAGGACAGATGCAGACATGGATGGGAACGGGCGTTTGGAATTTATTATTCATGATTCATTACAGCTAAAAATTAGCGAAGATGATGGTGTCTCTACCTCCGGGGTTACGATTGGCGGTTCTTATCCTGGAACAATGGTTATGTTTGCCGGCATTACCCCACCGGATGGCTGGTTACTATGCGACGGGACTGAATACAACACCGCAGAATATCCTATGTTATACAATATGATTGGAGCAACTTACGGATCTGGTGCAGGTACTTTTATGGTACCAGACATGCGAGGCAAAGGAGACATGGGCTACGATGCCGCCAATGTTAAATTTGATGCATTAGGCGAAACCGGCGGGGAAGAAACCCACACCCTAACAGTAGATGAAATGCCGGAACACAGTCATTATTCTCCAGCACAAGGTGAATCAACAAATTACTTGGGTGAACATAATCATACTGATGATAACCCTCAGAACGATTATTATTTTTTTCATGTGTGGGGGGAACAAGCAGAATTCTCCAGTGGTGAAGCTCCTTTTTCGTATATAGAAGATAATATGGTCAATTCAGATGATAGCTGGGCTAATCATACTTATACTTCTACTGCACCAAATCATTCGCATACCTTAAGTTTTCCCACCCAAACCACCGACTCAAAAGGTGGTGATACCGGTTATAATATTATGCATTCTTATCTTACGATGAATTACATCATTAAATACTAGTCAATTATGAATTATGAATTATGAATTATGAATTACGAATTACGAATTACGAATTATGAGAACAATTACGAATTGAGAATTACGAATGAAAAACAAAAAACAATTACGAATTGAGAATTACGAATTATCGAATCAATTACGAATTATGAATTACAAATTGGATAAGAGATGAAGAAGGATAATGTAGTTCAACAGAAATCGTATTCCTTTGCGTTGCGAATTATCAAATTGTATAAATATCTGACTGAAGAGAAACGGGAATTTGTAATATCAAAACAGATTTTACGCAGTGGAACTTCTATTGGAGCCAATGTTGAAGAGTCGCTGGGTGGTTCGTCAGACAAGGATTTTATCCATAAATTGACAATTGCATACAAAGAGGCAAGAGAAACTCGTTATTGGTTACGATTGCTTCGAGAGTCTGAATATTTAACACCTGAAATGTCGGATTCAATTCTTGATGAGTGTGATGAACTATTGAAAATCATTGGGAGTATTCAATCAACAATGAAGAAGAAAACGAGAAGAATTACGAATTAGGAATCAATTACGAATTAGGAATTACGAATTACGAATTACGAATTGAAAACAAAAACCAATTATGGAATCAATTACGAATTACGAATTAAGAATGAAAAACAAAAACTTATTAAGAATTAAGAATTATCGAAGCAAAGCGGAGATCCCGATGCGGAACGTTTCGGGACGAATCAAAAAACAAAAAAAATCAATTACAAATTACGAATTACGAATTATTGAATCAAAATTCGTAATTCGTAATTGAAAATTCGTAATTGATTAGAGTGGAGAAATAGCCATGATAAATAGAAAAATAAAATTAATGACATTCATGATGGTGTTGATATCCCTTATCAGTGCGCAAACCATCAGTGTGCAGGGGGTCTTGCGTGATCCCTTGGGGAAAACCGTAGAAGACGGCTATTACAATCTTACACTCAAATTATATGAGGAATTAGCAGGTGGTATTGAAATTTGGCAGGAAAGTCAAAGTAGCGTTTATACCATACATGGTGTATTCAGCCTTGATTTGGGTTCGGTAAATTCTCTGAATAATGTTCCCTTTAATACGACCTACTATCTGGGTATTTCGGTTGATGGAGATCCTGAAATGGACCCTCGCTTAAAACTATTGAAAGTTCCCTCAGCCCTGTCTGTGGTGGGAACACAGAATATAATCCCATCGAGTGGGAATGCCGGCATCGGCACCATGAATCCCCAGGCCGGTCTGCATATTGTTGCGGATGGAGCAGGAGATGACCTATTGAAGATTGAAAATGAAGCGGGTAAAACTATAAGGGTAGATCCATCAGGTAATTTGTATCTGGAAAGTGGCGGTGTTCTCAAATTTGAAGACGGCAGCCAATTGAATAGTGCCGATTTTGGCGGAACAGTTGCAAGTGTGGTAACAGATGGTGATGCCATAATTACAGCAGATGAAGACGGAAATGGATCCGGTAGAATAAAATTTTATTCCGGGGATTCCTTGCAAATGGTCATTGACCATAGTGGCGTTTCCGTTGCAGGCAAAACGAATTTTGGCTTTCCCACAGGTACAACCATTATGTTTACAGGTGCTGTGGCGCCATCCGGCTGGTTACTATGTGACGGAAATGAATACAGCACCATAGAATATGCCGATCTTTTTGCCGTGATTGATATTTTATATGGTGCAGGGTTTGGAACATTTAAAGTCCCGGATATGAGAAGCCGACATATTATGGGGTATGACGAAACAAATGCACACTTTAATGAAGTAGGGAAAACCGGAGGGGAAGAAACCCATTCATTGATAGAAAGTGAATTGCCCAATCACAATCATTCAGTAGATATGTCAACAGCACAAGTTGCTGCGAGTGGATCCCATAGACATACATCGTATGCACGAAATATGTATACTTGGGAAGTATCTGCTAATCATCCAGGGAACATGCAGAGCTTACCCTATGTACACTCCACCTTACAAGATATTCAGTTTCCGTATGCTGGTGATCATCGGCACGATGTAGATTTTTCTCCATGGGATACTGATCCCAAAGGTGGTGATGCTACCCATAATATTTTACATCCCTATGCTACGGTGAATTACATAATCAAATACTAATTTATTGAATTAATTAAAAGTGGAGAAATAGCCATGATAAATAGAAAAATAAAATTAATGACATTCATGATGGTGTTGATATCCGTTATCAGTGCTCAAACTATCAGCGTTCAAGGTGTCCTGCGTGATCCTTTAGGCAAAACGGTGGAAGACGATACCTACCCTCTCACACTCAAATTATATGAACAAGCTGTTGAAGGAACTCCAGTATGGGAAGAAGCCATCGGTGAAGTGCAAATACGCCACGGTGTATTCAATCTTGAGTTGGGCACCGTAAGCCCACTGGATATTCCTTTTAACACCACCTATTATTTAGGGATTACAGTAGGAACAGACCCTGAAATTGAGCCGCGGATGAAATTAATGAAAGCCCCGGCTGCTATGTCTATGAGCGGGCTACACAATGTAATTCCGTCCCATGGAAATATGGGTGTGGGCACAAGCAACCCCCAAGCCGGACTGCATATTGTACCCAATGAAGCCGGTACTGACCTTTTAAAAGTAGATGGCAGTGGTGGCGGAGTTAGCGTAGATGCAGCTGGAGATTTTAACATAGAAAGCGGAGGTGCCATAAAATTTGCAGATAACAGTCGATTGGTATCCGGTGATTTCAACGGAATTGCCAGCCATGTCAGGTCGGATGCTGATGCCGCTGTTATAGTGGATGCCGATGGTGACGGAGTTGGCTCGGTGAAATTCTATGTTGGCGATTCATTAAAAATGGAAATTAATGCAGAAGGTGTGGTTATTTCCGGTGCAACTGCTTTGGGTGCCTTCCCCGGCTCGATGTTAATGTTTACCAACGACTTCCTACCTACCGGTTGGTTGCTCTGCGACGGCAGCGAATACTCCACCTCCGAATATACCGATCTATACGAAATTATCGGCACAAGCTATGGCTCCGGTGTCGGGACATTCAAAGTTCCTGATATGCGGAGCAGAGGTGTTAAAGGATTTAATAGCTCCATTACAGCGTTTGATACGCTTGGAGAAAGGGGCGGAACAGAAACACATACATTAACTGAAGATGAAATGCCAAGTCATCTACACACTGTGGACCCACCTTCAATATATTCTTCTTATGGAGGGTCCCATACTCATACTATGGTTGGAAAAACATTCAAAAAACATAGTGATTTGAACAGTACTGGTCCGTGGCCTGATGAGGATGTTAACACCCGTGGTTTTGAAAGTGAACATAGTTTTTTTCATGGTGAGGGGGGACATGCCCACTCTGTGACCCTACCAGCTCAAGATACGGGTTTGACAGGTGCTGATTCAACCCACAATATTTTACATCCGTATATGGCGGTGAATTACATAATCAAATATTAATTACGAATTAGGAATTATGAATTGTGAATTACGAATTATGAGTTATGAATTATCGCAGTGCAGCGGAGATCCCGATGTGGAACGTATCGGATCGAAGAAGAATCTCAAGCATTATTCACCTCAAAAAGACATCAATATTTCAGGTAAGAAGTACAAATGGTGAAGCGGGAAAATTTGAAAGCAATAATTAACCAAGAGGTTTAGTATGAAACACACGCACATAACCATAGCGATATCGTTATCACTCTGCTTGTTCGCAGGTTCCAGTATATTTGCTCAAGGAAGGTGTGAACCGACCTATAACATTCCCCAAGCGGTAAGAACATATTCGCCTGTGGAATCGGTGCAGAGTAATAATTATAGCGCAATGTTGACTGTAGGACAGTCCTTTATAAGTTCGGCGACTGATTATTACAACCACAGTATCGCCATGGGTTATTGGGCACCCTATTTGGCAGAACCGCGTCCGCCTGTAGTGCAAGCATCAGATGGTGATTATCAGGATGTGGTTGTGGTAGAATGGTTTGTAGAAGGTGACCGTACGGGCCCCCCCGTTACCAGCGATATGGTTACCATTTTTCGAAACGATTATGTGTTGACACAAACGCCTTTAAGCCAAACGCAATATTTGGATTACAATGTATTTCCCGGTGAATACTATACCTATGGCATTACGACAAGTAATGATATGGGTGAGAGCCATCGCTCAGATAATGTTGGCTATTTAAATGCCAATGGTGTGATTACCGGTTCAGTAGCAACACCCAGTGGGAATCCTGTAATTGACACCAAAATCAAGCTGATTCCGAACATGGGAAGATCGGCAAAATTCAACGGAAATAATTATATCTATTACTTTGATGAAAGCACATCCGCCAACCGGCTTTTTGGCGGGCTTGCCGGCGATTACAGTATCGAAACGTGGTTCCGTTCTGTGCATACGGAGCAGCAAACAATTTTTGCGGCGGTGGATTCTGCCACGGCAAACCATTATGTATTAATCGAACTCACCGAAGCAGGCAAGGTCCGCTGGCAGCATAGTGCTGTGGCGGGTGGAGACGGCACGGAATTGGTATCGGTAGATCCTTATACCCAAACGGGAGATGAATCCGATTGGCATCATTTGGCTCTTGTTTACGATAGCGGAGATATGACCATGTATATTGATGGGGCGCTTATCAGGCACACCATCGGTGGAGATGCCATTAATGATAATGCAGAAATTATTTTGGGTAAACGCAGTCCAATTTCTCCCCATTTATATTTGACCGGTCGTTTGGATGATTTTCGTATCTGGAGCACTCCGCGGGCATGGGCAGACATCCGTAAATATATGGATTTGACCTTATCCGGCGAAGAATACGGATTGGCAGCCTATTGGAAATTTGATGAAGCCGAAGGTGAAACCATTTTTGATATGACAGACGGTGATATTGACGGAAACATCTGCGGGATTGAACACGATGCCTTAACGGCACCCGTTTTTGTTGGTGCACTGACGGATACGACGGGAAATTATATCATCCGCGGGATTTACTACGGAAGCGGAACGGTCTTTGCCGCCTCACCGTCCAAAGAAACCTCCATCGGACGTTCCATTATTTTTGACGGTGAAGATGATTACGTCAGTTTTCAGGCGCAGCGCGTAGATGTAACCACAAACTACACTATGGAAGGGTGGTTTAAAACTGTGGCGCAAACGGAGCAAACCATGTTTGCTGCTGTAGATCCCAGCGATGGTAATCATAGATTTTCTATAGGGTTGACTGAAAACGGTGAGGTTGAATTTCGTCATTTTGAGTCAAGCATCATTTCATCGGAAAGTTATAACAATGAATTATGGCATCATTATGCAGTAAGTTTTGACGGTTCTAACGCTTCTCTTATTTTATATGTAGATGGCGAGAACGAAGGTGAAATTTCTTCTGACGTCGTTATCCCCAACCACTCAGAAATTGTTATTGGCAGGGAAGCACCTGATTTATCGGCAAATTATTTCGACGGATGGTTAGATGAGTTCCGTCTTTGGGATTTAACTCGTACGGCGGAACAAGTTACCGGTACGATGAACCAATCGTTGGAAAGTGATAATTACGGCTTAGCAAATTATTGGCGGATGAACGACGGTGTGGATGTTTTAGTAACCGATGCGACGGAAAATTTTGTTACTGGAACCATCCAGGGTAGTGAGGGAGTATGGACCGAAGATATTCCGCTTAATGAGGTCTATCATCACTTCTATGAACCGGAGAGTCGTAATGTAACGCTGAATAATTCCAACACATCCGTTGATTTTGTTAACTTTACTGATGAATCGCTAATCCCCATAAGCGGGTATGTCCGTTATGAGAATACGGCTTGTTTCCAGGAAGGCGTGGAAATACTATTGAATGGCGAATCATTCATTCCACCGATTCGGACTGATTCGGATGGAAAATTCATCTTTGAACTTGAACCGGGAAGTCGCAATAATATTCTTACCCCTGTATTTGAGGATCATGAATTTTTACCGCCGTTGATTGAATTACCGATGATTGTGCAGCCAATCGCCGGCATATTCTTTGACGATAAAACGACATACAAAGTGGATGGTTATGTGGCGGGTGGATCGTGCAAATTTCCCATTACGCCAAGTCAGGGACAGATTACGGTAACATTTTCCGCCGTGAATGGGTGCATAGAACGGACCGTAATCCCGAACGAAGAAACAGGAATGTACGAATCCACGGATTTACCGCCCTTGGTTTATAATCTCACAGTGAATCATCCTGACCCGAACATTAATGAATTTTTTGTGGGAGATACGATTTCTTTGGCAGACAGCGATCGTGAAAGAGATTTTATCTATCGTGCACCGCCCATGGTAGAGTTTATTGAGCTACCTGAATCTGAATATGAGTCGGAAGATTTTCCACTCATACTCAAGCAGCGGGAAATTTATCAGGCTGCTTTTGAAGTCTATGAACCTTATGGTGAGAATCGTTGTATGATTCAATCGTTTGATATGGAAGTATTTGATAATATATCGGATACAAGCTATGCTGTACAGTTGGAAGGAGAAGGAGTACCTCATATTCAGTTTACAGGCAAAGCAGTGAATTTATTGTCTGGCGGAGAACATCCGTACCAGAATAATTTACAAATTGTCGTGATGGATTCACTTGGACGATCCGCCACCACCAATCTATGGGCTTTTATTGAAGGAGACCAGACGATACCCGGTGTTAACTTTTCTACAACAACCTCAAAAATGCCGTGGTATGTGCTTCGGGTACCTCCAGGTGATGGTAGTACTACTTATATGACATCGGATCAGACTATCTGTTATACGACAAGCACATCAAATTCCATTGAACACGCAGGACATATGAATAATACTCTGCACTTAGGAACTGACCAACAAATTGTAACTACTGCTGGCCTTGGTGTTCAGGTAGGTATAATTACAGAGATCGGGGTTAAATTTGATATTGGCGCTAATTTCTCATGGAGTGCAACAGCCACGAATGTTAATGAAACTTGTAATTGCTTGACCACATCGGAGACTTATTCAACATCCGGTGATGGGATAACCGGTGATGATGCCACCGTATTTATCGGAGGCGGCCATACCGTTGATATGGGACTGGCACATTATCTATGGTATGACTCAACAGATGCCACCGTAAAAATAGATACGGTAATTACGGTAAATACTACCGGTGTAACCTCTACCTATATGCACAGTAAATATTATGTCGAAAATGTTCTGATGCCGGATTTATGGGAGATATACATCATTAATGATGATGAAGATGCCTTGGCGAATTACAATTACTGGCAGGGGATTCTTGATCAGGATTCAATCGCCATCGCAAACGCAATTCCTAATGCCGGTTTAATGGTGGGCGCCGATGGGGAAGCCAGCAGTAATATCTCCTTCGATGCGGGAGCCAGTCTTGAGTATAGCTATTCAACTGAAGTTAGCAATTCCATTAGTAACACAGTTTCGTTTACAAATGCACAAGAGTTTTTCATGGAGACCGGCTTCGATATAATGGGTGCCGGTTGGGATTTGAATGTTGGATATGCCAGAACATCTACCGCAGAAGTAACTGAAACAACGGATGCAACCTTGTCCAGAACCATCGGATTTGTTTTGGATGATGACGACCCCGGAGATGGATTTGCCTTTACAGTAAAAAGCGACCCTTACTGGGGAATGCCGGTATTTGACCTCATCGGTGGCCAATCAAGCTGCCCGTGGGAAGCAGGAACAGTAAAGCGTCAGTTAGCCTCCATATCTTCAACGGAGAATTTAATTGTGGATGTTCCTCCGGATGAACCGGCTCTGTTTACTCTTTTGTTAGGAAATTCCAGTGAGACTGGTGAACCTCAAACCTATGGTTTATCGGTGTTGAGTGAAACAAACCCTGATGGAGCGTTTCTAGCCGCTTCCGGAGCTGGGTTAGCCGGAGGAGTTGATTATGAGATTGAAGCCGGCACTCAAATTGAAGTAACTGCATCTGTTTATCGCGGTTCGGATGAATATAACTATGATGGAATCACACTCCAGTTTGCCCCGCCCTGCGAAGATGAAATTGCCGGAGCATTTGGATCAGGTACCGAACCACAAAATACTTCATTTATAGAACTATCCGTTCATTTCCAGGAGCCATGTTCGGAGTCGAATATAGCATCACCAGAGGATGGCTGGCTGCTAGACAGTTCACATGATAGTGATACACTGTGGGTTACGGTAGATGGATACACCTTCCCGCCGGATTCTTTCACAACGAATATTGATTTACAATATCGTTCAGCAGCCGGCGGTGATTGGTTTACAGCGTATTCGGTTTCTACAGATACTCTCATAGATGATTTTGTGCTCATGCCGTTTAACATTAGTCCTTCGATCATTATTGATGGGGAGTATGAACTTCGGTCACAAGCCCAGTGTACGGGAGGAAAATATCCAGGCACATCGTTAGTGTCGAGGGGTTTAATAGACCGATCCCCACCCATGGTATTGGGGCTACCGGAACCGGTGGATGGTATTTTAGGTCCGGATGATCTAATCCGTGTTACACTGAATGAAGATGTAGCATGTGGAGAGATCAGCCCGGGAGCTGGGGATATTATGCTGTTTAATACAGAGACAGGAAACCCCATGGATTACACCTACACCTGCGGATATAACATGATAACCTTTGAACCGAATGTTCAGAACACGTTCATTGAGAATCAGATCTTTCGTGCAGAGATCCATAATTTGCAGGATAGTTACGGGAATACGCGGGCTACGGATGAACCGATTGTCTGGGAGTTTTATGTAAACCGTAATCCAATTGAATGGACCGGGACGAATATTGATAATGTGGTGATGTATGTGGATGAAGAATATTCCACCACCCGGCAGCTTGAGAATAATGGTGGAAGCAACCGAAGTTGGACAATGATTGGCGGACGTGAAGGTGCTATCGCCAGCGGTGAACCGCTTGATTTACCTGCGTGGCTCAACATAACACCCACCGAAGGCACATTAACTCCGGGGTCTTCTCAAGATATTTCAATATCACTTGTGGAAGGATTGAATTTCGGTGAACACTCCACGACGCTCTACGCCGCCGGAACCATGGGCGATGAGCCACTGATTGTGGATATTCGTAAATTGTGCTACGAACCGCAATGGGCTGTGGATGCGACGGATTTTCAGTATTCAATGAATATTACGGCCAATCTCCTCACCGACGGTGAACTGTCAGACGATGTCTATGACCAAATCGGTGTCTTTGTCGGAGATGAATTGCGTGGTGTTGCTGAGCTTATCTACATGGAAGGCCTGGCAGATATGCCCAATATTCACCCCTACGAATTATTCCTCACCCCATATAGCAATATGAGCAGTGGTGAAGAACTCTCGTTCCGGGTTTGGGATGCATCAGAATGTCGGGAATTGGGTTGGATCGAAGAATACTACACCTTCGAAGCCAATGCAGTATACGGAACACCGACCAACCCTGAGACCATTTCAGCTACCAGTAAGATCATTTCTAATATGGCTTTTTCCGATGGTTGGAACTGGATATCTATGAACCTCTTCGAAGAGGATATGTCCTTGAATTCCGTGACTCAGTTCATGAATCTCACTGGCAATGATCTGATTAAAGACCAAACCTCATTCTCCATGTATGTGGATGGATTTGACTGGGTCGGCACGCTGGATACAATCAGGAATGAAAGTATGTATCAGCTAAAAATTGCTGAATCAGATACACTTATGTTTGTCGGGTACGAAGTTGACCCTGAACTGGATACAATCGCTGTATCAAGCGGTTGGAACTGGATCGGTTATTTACCTCAAGTCAGCTATCCAGTTGATTATGCCCTG
>JAYEKW010000241.1 GCA_034716895.1 Candidatus Neomarinimicrobiota bacterium | reverse complement strand
ACAATGGGAAATAGACCTATCAGTACTCGATCTTTAGCAAAAGCCAGAGACCGTTCTTTCTCTCGCTCAAGACGTTTTTTACCATTTTCATATTCAGCAACTACTCGCAGCATTTTTTCTTCAGCTACCTGAACACGTACTTGCTGATCATCAAGTTCTGATTCGATCTGTTCAATTTTTTCTTCTAATGCAGCAATGGTCTTGGTCATTGCTTTCTCTTTGGCGCTTAACCTGGTTTTGGGAGCCATTTTTTTAGAGACACTCTTCCGGCCAGTACTTTTTTTATTTGTTTTTTCAGTCATTTCACTTTTAATATTTTGTATTGATTAGCGTTTTCATTTTGTTTGCTGTGAATTCTGCCAACCCGATCACTTTTTCATAAGCCATCCGAGTTGGTCCCAGAATGTGAATCTCACCGTTGCAATCATGCCCCTTGTAGGCTATTGAAACCAGTGACATATTGTTAAAAATAGTTTGTCCCAATTCTGTACCGATAAAGATACTGGGTTCACCCGTTCTCAGTGGCGTTGGTAAATAGCGTTGTAAACTATCAGTTTCAATGGCCTCCAGTAAATATTCAAGGTTCACGAGGTCAGCAATCTCAGGATAATGGAGTAGTTGATGAGTCCCATAGACGCGATAGTCTCCTGATGTCTTCGTGGCTAATACCGTGTGAAATTGTTTTAATATTTGATCAATAATTGGATTTTTTCTTGCAGAATCAGCTGAACCGGTTTCAACCATGTGTTGGATCTCAGCAATATCCATATTGGCGAAAAGATCGTTGAGGATGTTCTCTGCTTCTCTCAACACAGTTCGTGAAAGTTTACTCTCCAATTCAAAGGCAATGGTTTTCACCTGCTCAAGCGACATGTGCACGATGAGGAGAACAGTATCTTGATCCAATTCATGGAGCGCCAGTGACCTTATCCGAGATGCATACTCCTGTGGTTTTGACATCAACACCAAAGCATGCGACATATCACCCAGAAATTTGACAGTATTTTTTATCAATTGGTCAAGATCCTGACTGATATGATCTAAGCGCGCTTCATATCCTTCTAACATTTTACGCTCAGGGGCAACCGGTCGCATCAAGCGATCAACGAAATAGCGATAACCCTTTTCCGTGGGGATTCGACCGGCAGAAGTATGAGGATGCCAAAGATATCCCGCTGTTTCCAAATCGTTTAAGACATGACGCAGTGTGGCTGATCCAACCTGAAAATAATCCATTGAGACCAAGCGTGAGGAAGCTACTGGATGCCCTGATGCAGCGTAATCTCTAACCAACCATTTCAGAACTTTTTCTGCTCTGGATTTGAGATCAGTAGGGGTTTGTGAATTCATGCTTTTCATATCCAGACATAATAATTTTGACCCCCTTTTAAAACAAGGGTTTAAATGCTGAAAGACTTGCTATATAAGGGATGAAATGGCTAAGCAACAAAGCGAAGCATGCGACGAACAGCTTTTAGCACCCCCAGGGATGCCAGGCTTATACCAAAGATGAGCAAGCCAATGATCACTTCAGGTTGGTGCATGATCCGAACTGGAAGATCGATGATCTCGGCATATTCCAATGCCCATTCGAAAGCGGCTATGGTCAACACAGCAATGATACCCCCAATAAAGCCCAGAATACCACCCTCCAGAAAAAAGGGTGCTTTTACCATCAGGTCACTGGCACCCAACAACCGGACTGTCTCAATAAATTCATACCTGGATAGGATCATAAGCCGCAAATTATTAGCTGTCAGAAACACTGTGGATAGAATGATCATAAAAATAGTAGCCGCAGCGACCACATAGATAGATCGCAGGATACCCTGTACACGATCAAAGAGATCCTTTCTAAACATGACCTCATCCACAGCGGAAAACAGTTCCATAGATTGAATAAACGATTGGATGTAATTGATGGACATATGATCTTCATCAAAAGTAACCCTGAATGAACTGGGTAATGGATTATCATCAAGTAAGGAAAGAACATCTTCCCCAAACTCGGCATTGTAGAGAGCCGCGGCGTCTTCTTTTGATAAATATTCCATCCTGATGACACCGGGGTATTCAGTGATATTTGCGGCCAGATCGCGTTTCTGATCTGTATCAGTATCATTCGTTAAGAATATTTCCAGATCGTAGTCTGCCTGCAGATCCCCCAGATATTGAAGTCCGTTATCTACAGCCAGAATACCGGAACCAATTAGCACAAGTGCAATTATTACCGAAAATACAGAATTCATAAAGGGAAAGACGGCCCGCCTGATCCCAATTACACCTTCACGAATTATGTAACTCAGCTTCATATCGGACAATCCTTGACGACCTCTCCAGAAACGATGGATAATGTCCGAGCTGGATCATGTTTGATAAGGTTCTCTTTGTGGGTTGCAAAGACCACACATGTGCCGGAATTATGGACATTCCAGATCATCTGGATCAACTCAGATGCAGACTGTGGGTCTAATTGGGCAGTTGGCTCATCCACCAATAGCAGGGCTGGTGAGTTAACCAGGGCTCTTGCCAGAACAACCCTTTGCTGTTCTCCCCCGGATAGTTCCTGGGGATAATGAGACAGTCTGGATCGCAATCCCAACTCGTCTGCTTTGATCGTTACCTGTCGTCGCACTTCAAGCGCTTTAAAGCCCTGAATTTCCAGTGGTAGAGCAATATTGCTGAAAATATCCCGATCAGAAAGCAATTTAAAATCCTGAAAGACCATTCCAATATTTTGGCGAACTCGGGAAATCCCCCCTCGTTTTGCAATACTTGAATCTTGATCAAATACTTTCACCCGACCATCGTTTGGAAAGAGTTCCATATAGATCATCTTTAAGATGGAGGTCTTACCTGATCCGGATGAACCAAAAAGATAAACGAACTCATTCTTTTCTATATTAAAATTAAGACCACGCAAGGATATGCCAGAATCATAACGCAACTGAACCTTTTCAAATTTGATCATGTTACTTTCCTCAACATGACCAGGAATCGTTCTGATTCGCTTGCACCTCGTTCTAAGGATTCATCATCCAGTATCTGCCACCATCCATATTTTGAGTGCTCACAGAAAGATTCTATGTCAGTAAGTTCGTAGGCCTTTTGGATGTGGGTTTCAACTTCAACAGTGCCTTCCTCAGAGGTATTTAACGTAAATACAGATTCCGCTAATTGTGAGATGGGATCATAATTGGTTAAGCGCTCATAACCACCCTGTTCATCATTGAATATCTCTCGATACCCCCGGAAATGGGTCTGACAGAGCAGGGGTGTAACCGCATCAAACAAGAGGATGCCACCAGGTTTAAGCAATTTGTAAGTTGAGTCCATAAACGACTGTATATCTGCAATATCCTGAAGATAATTTAAACCATCATGTAGATTGATTACAACATCGTACATCTGGTCATCAACATAACTGACCATATTGCCTATCTTAAAATCAACGGGGATATCTGTTGATCCAGCTTTCTGGATAGCAATGTCGATCATGTGTTGGCTCAGATCGATAGCGGTCATATTATATCCACGTTTTGCCAAAAGAAGAGCCATTGATCCGGTTCCGCAAGAAATATCCAGCCAGGTTGATCCTGGATCGAAGGGTTTCACTAAAGTTTCTATATCATCTACCCATGTGGTGTAGTCGATATAGTCCATCAGCTGATCATAATAGGCAGCCATGCGTTGGTAGGGTTCGATCTTTTGGATATTTTGACTGTCAACCATATCTGCAGAATTCCTACCCTGCACGGCCAAAGAAAAGATAGATATAGAAACCGATGTATCCTGAAACCAGAATCGTACCGGTAAAACGACCTATTCGATGCCTTAAACCCAAGGGAATGAGTATAAGACCAAATAACATCATGAGGATGTATTGGACATGGGGAAATATTTGAACGGCCTGACCATCAATGACCCTGGATTCAAGAACGACCAGGGGTTTAATAAATCCCACACCGCCCATAATAAACAGGATGTTGAAGATATTGCTGCCAATAATGTTACCAACTGAAATCTCACCATGTTTGCGAAGAGCAGCCACCAATGAAGTCGCCAGTTCTGGTAAGCTGGTCCCCACTGCAACGATGGTCAAGCCGATCACCATTTTAGGTATCTGGAATTCATCAGCGATCCAGACCGCACTCTTGACAAATAACCAGGCTCCAAGTGAAAGGGCCAAACTACCAGCCACTACAAGCGCGACATTCTTATAAGATATTCCCGGATCATCATCCAATATTTCTTCGGGAGCTTCCTGTGGATGTCTGTAGAGGTAAACGATGTAAGCTACAAGGATCAACACCATGATCCCACCCTCACCCCGGGTGATGGCTCCATCCAGCGAAAAGCCATACAAAAGCAGACTAATTACAAATAGAAATATCAAACCCTTAACTATCTTACTGAAATGCAGAGTGATGGGAAAGATCAAACCAGAAAGCCCCAGGATCAGTCCAATGTTGGTAATATTGCTGCCGATAATATTGCCCATGGCAATTGTGGAAGAATCCTGCCAGACGTTAGCAACAAGACTAACAATGAATTCTGGCATTGACGTCCCAAACGCAACGATTGTTAAACCGATGATCATCGGTTTGACTCCAAATTGCTGGGCTAAACGACTACCGCCTCTGACCAACCATTCAGCACCAAAAAAAAGTAGTGCGGCGCTGATCGCAATGATAACGCTGTTCCCCCCCATGCCGATTGAATTGATCAATGCATCCATTATCGTGATCCGTAGAGTTTATTTTTTTTAATATACTCGGAAACGACAGCAGGAACATAAAAACGTGTCATCCGGTCTGAATTAAAACGGTCACGAATCTCGGTACTGGAGATCTCCATGCGGGGCAGGTTCAGGAAAGTGACTTGTTCCAGAAGGTCTGCATCAATATCGGCTGCTTCGAAACGGGGTCTGCGAGCAACAATTACCTGGCTCTCGTTAAGTATCTCTTTCCAGCGATACCACGACTTGAATTCTGCCAGGCTATCACTACCGATCAGGAAGTGAAGATTTTCTGTTTTGATCCCGTGTTTTTGTTTCATCTCAAGAATAGTTTCGATGGTGTAAGACACACCGCCACGCTTGAGCTCGATATCAGAGAATTCAAATTGTTCCAGATCATCAATACACAATCTTAGCATGGCGATCCGGTGCTCAACAGGTGTTACAGGTAAAACCGCAAATTTATGGGGTGGCTTGTAAGAAGGGATGAAAACGATCTTATTCAGATCAAGTGATTCACGAATAGCCTCAGCAATGATAAAGTGAGCATTGTGGGGCGGATCAAATGTCCCGCCAAAGAGACACAGCTTCACCAGAGGAGCTCAATTCCCTGAAGATGACGTTACTTCAAGCACTTTTTTTCCTAAAGTACGTAGTCTAAGGGTTTCTTTTTGGTTCAGATCCTGACGACCATCGATGGCAATCGAGTTCATCAGTTCCCGCGCTTCATCCCAACGTTCCAAGGCTACCATATCACCGGCCTTGCCCAGACGGGCAGCTGCGTAGAGTTTTGTATCAGAATATTGTTCGATAATACTATCATAGTAAAATACAGCCGATTCATATTCACGAAGCGTATCATAGAGTTTGGCAGATTCTATTAATTTTCGAGCCAATTTCCCACGCATCTCAAGAACCAAAGCTTCCGCATCAGGACGATAACTGCTGTTGGGGTATATTTCCATGAAATCATATAAATATTTCAGCGCTTTATCCGTCATGTCACGTTCCAGTCTAAAATCAGGTGACAGCTCGCAATACGCTTCGGTTTTTCGCCAGAATGCATCTTCCACAAAGCTGGAATTTTTCATACGATGTATCAGCCGATCATACTCGCTGATGGCCAGTAGATATTCTTCTCTTAAATAATAGGTTTCAGCCAGGTAGAACTGGGCATCATCAGCATAAGCTCCAGCAGGATCGTTATAAACGATAAAAGTAAAGGTTTCTTCAGCTTTGATGAAATTTTCTTTTTCCAGATAGGTCATTCCACTCTGGAAAGTTGCTGCTATGTCGCCTGCTTTGAGGTCCTCTTTTTGAGAAGCGCAAAACTGAAGCGATACCCCGATAAACAGAACCAGGGCGATGCTATATATGTTTCTGGTAACTCGGTTGGTCAAAATTTTACCTCCAAGCTGATACTGTTTGCAGTACTCAGCGGATTAATATAGAATTTTCCAGTTAGATTAGTTGTTTCAAATTCAGTTAGATCCGTTCCCAAAGCAGCTTCAAAAGCGCTGATCAAATGATTGACCATTATAAGAGTTCCAGCGACCTGGGCATTTCTGTAGAGTTCATTGGAGCGCGTTCTCATTTTTATGTAGCCCGCCTTATTGGTGGTTTCATCTTCATCATAATCATAGTTGAAGCCACCAGTTGTGTAATCGTCCCATCCACAGGAAAATTCAGGATATTTGCCAATATTCTCATAAAAATGGTGGTCTTTCAAGGGTTGATCCGGACCAATGAGGGGCATCTGATGAGTGCGTAGATTTCCGGCGCAGCCAATGTCATCAGTAGCACCGTTGGCTCTCCAGGTTGTGTAGAGCCAATGGTCATCAGCGTAGGCTTTAAACTCCGTCGCTCCATCGGCACCAGCTGTATAATTAGACTGATATCCATAAATACCTGCTAATTCAGCAGTAAGAAAAGTAAGGGCTCGGATCTTATGACCACTGGCATACTGTCCCCAGCCTGGAATGATCAGTGACTTCAGGAAGTTTTTTAGCATAGTGGTATTAACATTCAGTTGAGCTGGAGCTGATTTAAAATCTTTGCCAAACCCGGAAGAGAGTAGTAATAAGGTTAAACTCAGTACCAGACTTATGCTTTTAAATTTATTCAAAGCCAAACAAGACCTTCCAGTAGTAGCGCCATTCACCACCATAGGTTAAATCAAGGTTGTTGCTTGTGGTCACATCAATTTCATCCAAACCATAATAGGCACCAAATTCAACAGCAGTCGGAAAAGCATAATATGAATTCAAAGCCAGTCTCAGATCAACCCCAACATCACGTACCAGGTCGATCTGTTCGCTTTCATGCGTCATCCAGGATGAGAAATCCTGCAGTGAAACCTGGTCAGGATCAGCCTTCCAGGCAGCGCCAACCTGAGCATGAAATCCCAGATAGAGATCTCGCACGGTGAATTGAGCAACGCGACTGTAATTATCCCTGAAAATAGGAAAACGTAAAGTGCTGGTTGACACAAATCGACGGCTGCCCTTCATACTGTAAAACGGATAGCCCCGCAAACCCGGCAGACCTCCGGCAAACTCATAAAAGAAGTCATCAATAGCATTGTTGTCAATGAGATTGATCTCAGTTGTATTGGAAAGAACCATGCGACCTGGTATGGGTAAGCGATAGCCATAGAACCCGGAGGCGTTGAACTTAACATAACGAAATATATCGTACTGATTACCCCAGCGTTCAGTGTCTTCATCATAACCATAGCCAGACACAAAATTATGGTGATTGTCACGGAACGTTAACTTAGCCTTGTATCCGGAAGGGTTGATGTTCCTCTCCTGACGAACATTGATATGGGACATGGTCCATTCCAATCCCCAATCCCAGCCCTTGAAGTAATCATAGCTTACTCCACCAGCTGATAATCCAGGACCAACAGTATGTGAGCCAATGGCTGTCCGATAATTAGAGGCCGAAATATCCAAGGTCAAACTGTACCTAGGTGGAATAAGCAGATCGGCAGACAAAACACCCTGTGTTAAGCTAAAAGTCAGCTCGCTTTGAGCAGGCCAGACATGGTCATAATACCATAATTCTTCCTCAGTATGCCGGATCATTTGATAGAACTCAAAGGTGATGGTGGGTAAAAAACCGCGATATTGGGTGGAAAGGAAGAGATCCATATCAAGATTGGGAGCAATCCCAAAACCACCAACCAGAGAGTAGTTGCTGATGATCTCATCCGAGAAAAAATAGAATCCCGGTTTATAAACCACTGTATTCTTATGATTGTCGATCTCGATCTGCATTTTTGGCAGCAGAAACATGGGACCATATTGGATGGTATAGTCTAAAGCAGGTTTTGAAGCTCCGTGCCGTCCCCAGGTCGGTTCAACAATACGCTCGATTGAGACATCAATAGGCTCGGTTTTGACACTCAACAGTTCTGATTCGTCCAGAACTGCAATATTAAAGCCCAGACTATCATAAAGTGAGTAAGTCACCTGTCCTGTCTGCCATTCAGCCTGGAACGCCCCCCCGGTCACATTGGTAAGTCGCTGATTCTCACCTGTTATGATGTCATAACTGTAAATGTTGAATATTCCGGTTCGGTCATCACTGTAGAGGATTTGATAATCATTTCTAAAGACAGGATTGCGCTCATCCCAGACTGAGTCCAACAACGGCATAATGCTACCCTGCTTGGTATCGTAGATAGCGATATCGCGGTTACTACCTGAGGTATAATCGAAAATGATACTGCGTCCATCTGGAGACCAGCGCGGTACATAGATCTGAGTACCGGGATTCAGGTGGGTTAGTTGTAAAACACTATCGGGATGTTCCGGGAAGGCCAGACAAAGATTATTTGATCCATCGCGCAGGTTTACAAAGGCGATCTGCGATCCATCTGGTGACCACGCCGGACTTTTGACCCTTTCACCAAAGGTAAGTTGTCTTTCATCTTCAACACTATCCCGATGAACGATGAAAAGATCAGAATAGCGGGATCCGCTGATGAGAAATTGGCAACGCTCACAACTTTCAGCCGGCTGAGCTGAGAGAAAGGATGAGAATTGGTGATGCGAATGCTGTCCTATACGAGGATCAGGGATACCACCATCGTAGAATTCTTTACGAGCATAAACAAGGTGCTCACCATCGGGACTCCAGTCAAAACCTTCGGCAGCCGGAATCAGTTTTTCTGCAGCATCGGTTGAATCTTTGATAAACAGAGCAGTTCTGGATAAATAGGTCTCACCTGCACTGGAGATAAACCCCAGTGAAGTACCCGATCGATTCCAACGAGGGTAGAAATTTGCGTCTCCCTTTTGCTGAACAAACTTCATGGGAGAGATGGCCTCATCGGCTTGAAAAGACAAACTTTGCCGCAAGCTCATATCGGCTTGCCATTTTTTCCACAATTCCTGATTCGGTAAACCTGTCTCAGCCTCCAGAGCGCGATAGAAAGAATAATTCAGAGGACCACTAAGGCGATCGGTTATCCTTTGCAGAATGTCCTGACCATATTCTTGTGCCAAATATCGAACCAATCCAAAACCGTGATCGTAAACGCTTTCGTTACCGATACCTACTTTACCAAAGCCATCCATCTCACTGAGTGTCAGCACATTATCATATTTTATGCGATCACGAAGAATCATATCCCGGACACTATCCCACCAATCCCAGCGCATGGTATCTGATTGAAATTGAGCCAGACCTTCGGCCCACCACATGGGTACTGAAACAGATGGCAAGGGATAGGATGCAATTCCATTGGGATATCCGTAGAGCACATCTTCCCGGCGTTCCGGTTCGTAAGAAATTATTTGGAGGTAAGCAGCAGGGACATTCCCGGGCATTTTACGGGAGGCTCTCAAGCTGATGATATGGGTAAATTCATGGGTAATCACATCCCTCAGCCAATAGTGTGAGCCCCGTAATTCATAATCCAGCGGTTTGGCCCAGATCTCGATCTTATTATCAAAATAATAAGCACCACCGTTGGCATAATCATCGGTGTCCCGAATAATAATATGGGTTTTCTCTTCCGGCTCGTAATGATACAGACCGGTAATGGCTGGATAGATATCATCAGCTACATGAAGGGCTTCGTTGGCTGTCCAGGATGTATTCTGATGAAAATGCACAATAAAATGTTCACCTTCGATAGTCTCCCATTCCAGCTCGGGGTGATTAAAGCCTTGGGAAAATCCCAGACCTGCAAAAGATACCAGGAGTAGTACAGTTCTTAGAAGTATCATCGAATAATAGCGATCTTGATGATCTCAGCTTGATCACCGGCACTTATTTGCGCCAGAAACACGCCATTGGAGGCCGCAGAAGCGTCCCAGACCCATTCATTGTAGGAGTTCTGCTGCTTTACGTCCAGATCAACATAACTGATCTGAGATCCACTGAGTGAGAAGATCTCAATAGTCCAATTGTCAACAGCTCCGATCCATGCTCGAATCGTAGTGCTGCTCCCCTTTACCGGATTTGGATAATTGTAAACAGATTCTCTTTTCATTACCGGTGGATCAGTAACAGGTGAACCAGACAAAACAACGATTCGATCACCTTGTTGACGGCCGTAGGGGTCTGTCCAAAATTGTGAGTTCTCCTGGATTTCCTCCGGTTTAACAAAAAGCAGATCATCACCTGAAAGTATATAGACTATCCCCTCTTGGTTGATTCCTGTAGAATTCTCAACGGAGTAGTCCATAGTCGGTAAAACACCGCTATCCAGTAGCTGGCCATCCAATGTATAAATACTGTAGCTAGCCTGGTGTCGTAGAAAGATCGTTGCCCCATTACCGATCAGTGGAGTGATCAGAGGGTTACCCCGATAGGCTTCCACTGAGAATGGGCTGCCATTCCAGGCCACCCCTGCTTGATTAATGATTTTGACGGAATTTTGATAAAACAGGGCAATTTCATATGAACCATCGGTATCAACGTCAAGTGGGACGATATGATCTGGTCGCTGTACCTCCAGATCATCCTGCTCCGAACCCGGTAGATGATTTATCCTCAGGGCCTCCGCTGACGATGACCAGGTGATCACATCCAGCTCATCCGGAGGATCTCCCCGTAATTCGATATGGTCAGAATGGGTTAACCCCACAGGGGCAGGTTTAGAATTTGGATCCCCAATATAAATCTGAGTACCTGCAGTTGTTGTAAATTTGGCCCTGGGACTGACCAGAACCTCTGAAGTGCTGGTTCCAGAGTGCGAATCCCATTTCACCAGTACCTCTGAATTATCTTGAGTAGCAAAGAAACTCACTCGTGTCCCTGCAACGGATATCTCGTATGGAGCAACAATCGACCAGAAATTTCGACTGGACCCTGTTTCAATATTCCTGAATCTGGTACCATTCGCCAAGTTGGTAATAATCCATGGATATCTGTAATTCAGTACACTATCTATGCTACCTTCAAATATTTGATCCGGGGTTACCAACAGATTTGTGACATAGCTGATAGCACCATTAAAAAAATGAAGTTCGATCAACTCGCTTGAGTCTGAATTTAAGGTCCACAGAGTCTGGGAAGCGTCTCCCCACCCAATAATTGCGCCCGGGTTGTTCAAATTCAACATGCGATCTGATGCAACTGAGAAACTCATGCTTAACCCATTGTCGGAGATATTCTCGATCCTGAGATGACTGGGGGTACCGTCATTGGCTTGTGTAGAAGGAAAGGTAGTGGAACTGAAATTTAGCAGACTGTCCCCGATGACATCCTGATGACGATTCAGGTGAAACCAGCCAGCATTCCCGGCAAACCAGGGGTCAAACCACCACCCGGTCTCCAGATAATCTGCAAAAAGAAGCTGAGTTTGGAATCCCATGTCCTGGGCACCGTCAGCCTCTTCAAAATCAACCAGCTGGATGGCACCTCCGTTGGGGTTCTCATCACTGAACCAGGCAGTTTCATCCACGTGCCAGATATTGAGACCATTGCCAGGTAAACCGGCATTCTGTTCATCAACACGCAGAACAACTCCACCTGCGCTTAGAGTAACTGAAACCGTGTCAAATCCGGGACCATCGATCCACTGGATCATATCGCTGGGTTCATGTAGGTTTCTTTGACGATTTTCAATCAAGAAATATTCATTTTCCGAGATTGAAACCCGGATCGGTGCATCATTTTGGTTCAGCACTACATCATCACCAACATATTTGGGTTCTGCGTTTACCCAGCCTTTCTTGATCCGTGTGTAGGGGTCTGGATAGGCTGGAACCACGCCATGGAAATTGTTTGAGCCCTGATCCATTAACGCAAAGCCACCAACCAGCGAACGACCGGTCTCTGTATTATAAAGGGGTGGCAACTCGAGGTGGAAGCCCAACATAAGTGCAATAGTACCATTCAACGCAACCTGGTAAAAGCAAGGATCCTCGGCTTCGGCAAATAAACTTCTGGTTTCCCGGTACTGTAAAAAGTTTTGAGATTCAGGGATGATGATCAGATCGTCCAAGTCTCCCTCATCCGTAGTAAGCGCTCCATACTCAATGAAATCTGACTGTGCTAAATAGGCTGAAGGAATGTTTCCAGGCGTAGGATCAAGCGCAAATGCAAAATCACCACCCATCCCGGCATGCACCAGTATGATGGTTGTATATATGCTAAAATCAATATCGTTGTCAGCCAAGGCGATGGCATCACGGCTTAATTCGAACAATTTAGCGGTTTCATTAAAATCGGTTAGATATGGATGATAGAACAGCATATCGTGGGGCAGCAGGTAACTATCATTCTCACCCTGGGGAAAAACCGTTGAATTTGCCAAATCAATATTTACATGACCATCACTCACTCGCTGCCAGTAGTTATCGGCTGCCAGTAAGTGGTCTTCAAAATAGATTCGGTTATGGGGAGGCGGGTCAAGGGACCAATCTGAACAATTCAGACCGGACGTATCTTCAAGTACAAAGGATCCATCTCCAGTAGTCGCGGGTGATACATCAGTTTGGAAAGCAACTCGAATAACAGCGACTTTCAGTGATTCAGCTGAAACTGAGATCGTTAATATGAAAGTCAATGTGACAACGGCCATCAACCTTGAGACCATTAATTTCTTACACTTGTTCAAAAGATCACCTTGAACCGATGATCAAGCTTTGGTATCATTAGCCATACCATAATTACTAAACACCCCGCGTCTTTTCATTCTCTGGGAGAGGATCTTTTTTGAAGATATATCTAGAATTTAAGCAATAGTGAAAACCGCATCGTATTGTTCAAGGGATGGGTTTCCTCTGCCACAGTATAGCCAAAATCAAAACCATAGTTGCTGTAACGCAGTCCGGCACCTACAGTAGGTGTAGTGATCTTACCTTCTGCATCGTAGTAATAACCTGCGCGGATGGCAAACATGTTATTATACCAGTATTCGACCCCGATGCTATGAATAAGCGCTTCAAATTCAGCTGAAGGAGATCTCTCAGCAGCTGTGCCCAATTCCTTTTGGCCTTTTTCGTTAAAAGCACCTGATGCACTTATGGTTGTATCGCCATTAGCAATTTCCCAACCCCCGATCCTGCGGTCACCATCCATATCACGATCACCACCAAGATACCAGTCATCCAAAAAGGAGGTAAATATACCCTGCCACCATGAATCAGTATGGGCGATCTCTTTTTGTCCATCAGCATTATAATCACCTGATTCATTTACAGAACCGGTATTGTCATAGCCCCCGATCAGACCATCTTCATCCCAATCCATTGAAGCGTATTCACCAACCAGCAATTTATTTACATCATAGACGATGTTCAGACGATTATAGGAGCTTTCATAGGCTTTCAGATTGAAACCCAATTTAAGATTTGTTGGCATGGGGTCAGCCTGTTCTTCATCATTGAAGATAACTTTGGGACCCAGGTTGGCGATCATGGCACCGAAGTCCATCTTTCCTCCAAAATAGTCTTTACTGAGATAGCCGACATCGAAGCCAAAGTTAGTGGCAGTTCCCTTGGTCTCCTCTTCTTCCACAGTCACAAACGAGTCTGTCAGGTGCTGATGGAGAATCTTAAAATTGAAACCAATACTGGAGTTCTCAGTGATCAAGGTACTGTAACTAAGAGCTCCTGAAGAGAAATAGGTCAGAAAGGTTCCCAACTCAACACCATTGGCATCTGTGTATGTTTGTTCACCTGCATTGAGGTAGATAACATGTGCGCCAAACACGCCCAGGTTTTCCACTGGAGCAATACCGGCAATAAAATCATAGTACATGTCGTCCACCAGACCAGGTAGCCAATTTACATGCATACCAGACAACTCGTAACCAGTCTGAAATCCTAAACCAGCTGGATTCCAATACGTTGCGTAGGAATCATCAGCCAAAGCGACTTGAGCCTCTCCCATGCCACCGGCTCGAGCTCCTGGTGCGATCAAAAGGAACAATGCAGATTGTGAATATCCCAGGGACAGGAGTAAAAGACCTCCGATTACCAGGTTTATAAATTTATGTGCTCTCATTTTGTAAACTCCTCATTCATAAAAAAACCGAATGATTCTGATAACATTCGGTATCAACTAAAAAAAAGATGAACGCCAGGTTCCTATTCATTTTGCGAGGTTTCACCTCAAAATTCCCAGTAACGTTTACTCTCTTTAAGTTCTCCTCAATTTAAACGGGCGAATATAGCTTTCGACCCCGCGCTAATCAAAGGATTTCCCGAGGTTTAGCCCTGTTAGTGATATTGCTAACTTCGGCAAAAGCTGCGGGATATCAGTCGTAATTGGATAGGCAGTCGTCGTGTGTTCATCTACCAACATGTCACTGATCGGATCTATTAACAGATCACCGGCTGCATTATGGAATTCACCTGTCTCCACCTCAGCGTTAATGACCTTGAGCAGGTCAGCGCTGGCCATGGTGAGGACCGATCCTGTGAGGGGGCAATAATATTGGTTCCAGGTCAAAAAGTTACCTATGATTCAAATCTGCTGCTTCTTTGTAACCACTAATGAAATCCTGTACTGATCTCAATGATGATTTTTTCATCTCTTTGACGCTCCCAGTGAAGGAAAAGTTCCCATTATCCAACAAAACTATCTGATCTGCCAGAAAAAACCCTGTTGGAATATCATGAGTTACGATAATACTGGTCACTTTCAGATCCTTTTGCATCTCTTTGATGAGTTTGGCGATCTGGGCGCTGGTTACCGGGTCGAGTCCTGTAGTTGGCTCATCGTACAGGATGTATTTTGGTTGCATAGCCACGACCCGAGCCAAGCCAACCCGTTTTCGCATACCCCCGCTTAATTGTGCTGGATATTTTTGGCCAACATCTAATAAGCCGACCCTTTCAAGGCTTTCCAGTGTAATTTTTTGTATCTCTGATTCAGAATAACGATTATAAGCTCGCAAACCGATCCCTACATTGTCACTGATATTCAAACTGTCGAAAAGGGCAGCAGATTGAAACAACATGCCAAATTTCAGGCGGGTGTCATCCAACGCCTTTCCTTTGAGCGACCCAAGGTCTGCATCATCAATAAGAATCTTACCAGAATCCGGGTACAAAAGCCGAGTGATGAGCTTCAGTAGAACACTTTTACCAGTGCCGCTCTTCCCCATGACAACAACGCTTTGCCCATCCTGTACCTGCATACTAACGCCATTCAAAACGACCAGGTCGCTGAAGGATTTATGCAGATTTTGTATTTCGATCATAATGGAATATTGAGCAAATCAATTCAAAATGATGATCTATATATCATCCAATTCAGCCCTGAACTCTTGTACATCTTCAAATTTTCGATACACACTTGCAAATCTTACGTATGCGATCTCGTCCAAGTCTTTGAGATGCTTCATAACCAGTTCCCCGATATCCTTTGCGTAAACTTCAGACGACCCGAAGGTGTTCACGTCCTGAATGATGAGATCCACAGCTTGATTCATCTGTGCACTATTCACAGGTCGCTTGCTACAGGCAACGGCAATACTTTTTAAGATCTTTTCGCGCGCGAAGGGTTCCCGTTGCTGATTGCTTTTGATAACCAATAGGGGTTGTGTCTCAACATATTCATAAGTAGTGAAACGAAAGGAACAGCCACCACACTCGCGACGTCGCCTAATTGCCCGACCATCCTGGGTGTGCCGGGAATCAATAACCCGTGTATCACCGTGTCGACATTGAGGACAATTCATTTGATTACTCCACATCCTCGTAGTGGGGAAAACCTTTAACCAACTCAGCGACCTTATCTCGTACCAAGCGCAGGTTACTTTCATTATCAGGTTCAGCAATGACATCGTGAATAAAGCCACCAATCATTCTCATGTCAGTCTCTTTGAACCCTCTGGTGGTTAAAGCGGCTGTACCGATCCGGATTCCACTGGTAACAAAGGGACTCCGCTTATCAAAGGGCACCATATTCTTATTGGTGGTCATGCCGGCTTCTTCCAGCACGCGTTCGGCTTTTTTGCCACTGATCCCTTTTTCTGTCAGATCAATTAGTAGAAGATGATTGTCAGTACCACCCGATATGAGATAGAAACCAAATTCATTGAGTGTCTCACCAAGTGCTTTAGCGTTGGCTATCACCTGCTTCGCGTAAGTTTTAAAGGATGGTTTCAAAGCCTCTCCAAAGGCCACTGCTTTAGCAGCGATGATGTGCATGAGTGGTCCGCCCTGGATACCTGGCATAACTGTGCTATCAAGCAGTTCACTCATCATCTTGGTACGACCACTTTTAGGAGCCACTATACCGAAAGTATTTTCAAAATCTTGACCCATGAGCACCAACCCACCTCGGGGACCACGCAGGGTCTTGTGGGTGGTAGAAGTGACTATATGACAGTGAGGCAAGGGGTCGGGATGCTCTCCTGCTGCGATCAAACCGGCTGGATGAGCCACGTCAGCCATAAGAAAGGCGCCCACTTCATCGGCTATCTGGCGGAAAGTTTTAAAATCATACTGGCGAGGATAGGCACTTCCGCCGGCAATAATCATCTTGGGTTTGTGTTTTACGGCCTGATCTCTGACCATATCATAATCGATACGACCTGTTTTGGGATCCACGCCATAAGCTACAATATTGTAGAACTTTCCTGAGAAATTGACTGGAGAACCATGAGTTAAATGTCCCCCATGAGCCAGATCCATTCCCAGGACAGTATCACCGGGTTTCAAGAGCGTAAAATACACAGACATGTTTGCCTGGCTTCCGGAATGAGGTTGAACATTGGCATATTCTGCACCAAAAAGTTCTTTAACTCTATCGCGAGCCAGATCCTCAGCTATATCGACTGCATCGCATCCACCGTAGTAGCGCTTTCCAGGATAGCCTTCAGCATATTTGTTGGTCATTACGCTTCCGGCGGCCTGCAAGACAGCCTTGCTAACAAAATTTTCAGATGCGATCAATTCCAGCGTACCGCTTTCCCGGTCACGTTCGGCCATGATGGCTGCGTAGATCCGGGAATCTGCAACTTTAAGATCATTTAACATGTTGACCTCGTGCGTTTGATTCTATTTTTCCCACCCTGACAGCATGACGTTCGCCTTCCCAGGCAGTATCAAGCCAGAGCTTCAGGATGCTTTTCATTGAATCAATAGATTGAGTTCTGGCCCCCATGCACAACACATTTGCATCATTATGCAGACGGCTCAGCACAGCTAATTCTTCAGTATAACAGAGAGCTGCTCGTACACCTTCAAAACGATTTGATGCGATGGACATACCGATACCAGAACCACAGATCAATACACCTTTCTGGACCAAACCACTTTGTATTGAACGACTAACCAGAGCAGCGTAATCAGGATAGTCACATGAATCCTGTGAGTCAGTGCCCTGATCCAGAACCTCAAAGCCTAAATCCGTCAAATATTGGACTATTTGTTCTTTGGCCGGATAGGCCGCGTGATCAGAACCAATGGCGATTTTCATGGAGGTAAATGTCGCCTTATTTCGTAGGTGCTTTTACACTTCTATTGAGCCAGGAATAACAAGCTTTTTTGGGTTTTGCTTTCCCGCCTTTTACGTAATCATCTTTATTGAAAAACCAATCGCCTTGCTGAGGAATACGCGCTTCTTTCAGGAAATCGATTTTATTGATAGCCTTACCCCATCCTTTTGCTTTCGATATCTTATAGTCCTCATAGGCCATAAGGAATACCAGCTTATCATCAAAATCAGGTACGGAAGAGGTGCATTCCATGGCAACAGCTTCATAGACTGAAGCGCGGTTAGCATAGGCCTGGCCATTTTGTCTATCCATCTTCAAGGCTTTCCCGGCCCAGGTCATAGCTGATTTAAGTTGCCCATCTGCGATATAGGCCTGAGTCATGTCAAAGTAGACCCGAATATCATCTGGATTGGCGGTATTGAGTTTCTTAAGCATGGTGATAACATCTTTTGTTTTGCCAATCTCACCATAGGCGCTCACCAGAGTTTTGATAATATTGGTCATCTCCGGTGATATTTTCAAAACACCTTCCAACACATTGATGGCGGAAGTGGTTTCACCGACAGCCAGCAATTCCTGGCCATACTCCTGGGCATTTGAAATATTCTCAGGATTATTCTCATACTCTGTTTTCAAAAACCCGATAACATCACCCCCGGTCGCCTCCACAGCTTCGCGGATAATATTCGATAGATTTTTATTTTCCGGATCTGCAGCCAGAAGCGATTCCGCCATTGCCTTGGCTTCGTCGTACATCTCATTTGCAATATAATCTTCGGCAATCTCCTCACCCAGCTCGAGGTCATCTGGAAACTGAGCAAACATATCGTTCTTAGCTTTCAGGGTAGCTTCATCATCGTCCATCATGTTTAAAGCAAATAACTTACTCTCCCACAGATATTTATTGGCAGGGATGAGTTCCAGACCCTCATTGTAATAAATAATGGCCGTATCAAGCTTATCCTGTTCACGATAACTATTGCCAATATAAACATAAACATTTGGTGCCATTTGCTCATCAACACATTCATACTCGAATAGTTTGTGATAATTGTACAGTGCGTCTTCATAGGCTTTATTCTTATAATACTCAGTGGCAAAACTGAGGTGTTTCATACAGTAACGTGAGTTTGCTTTGCGTACTGAATCCTTGCGGGCTTTTTCAATTGCAGCCAGCTCCTCAGGGGTTGCTTCAGGTGGCAAACAGGCCGACAGCACCATTGTGAACAGCATGATGCCCATTACTAATAAAGCGACAAATCTTGACCTCATAATAGAGTCCTTATCTTCTCTTGACTTTTCTAAACCAGATATCGTTAACTTGTATTCCGAGTTTGATCCGGGCGAAAAGCTCCTCAGGCAGGCTATCATCCCCCCTGCGTGTACCGAGTTCACTCGAAATATCAAATAGGCTTCTGCCATTTCGTAATCGCAGATTCAAACCTGAGATAATGGCAATTTCACTAATAAGTTTATCTGTGCTAGATGCCAGATAATAATTCTTTACTGAGACTCCAGCCTGCCAACCTGTCCGTTTGAGCCACGACCTGGAACCATGGTCAGGTGCCAGATGAACCGTGGAGAGCTGTACTAAAGCAACGGGCACTGTCTGCCAACCAGCTGGCAATACAAAGATCCGGGAATCATCAAAACCATCTGCTGAAAATATCTGTTGAGAAATTCCAGCAACATATTTTGTAGTTTTGGAGTGATGATAAACAACACCGACCTTTATCGTGGCAGGCCAGGCTTTAAGTTCTTCAGAGAGCTCAACATAGTCATCAGTTCCAGCCAAACTATCCCGGCCTTCAAATAGAGGTGTCTGATAAGGAATATCTGTAGTCAGACCAAGAGACACTTTGCCACCTAAGTGAGTTAGCAATCCCAATTCCAGGCTTTTCCCACTGATATCGCCTCTCAGCACGTATAGTTCATTTATATCAGTGGCCAGCATATTGGACTCACGTCTGAAAGCACCTTGAAGTAAATGAAATTTCACTCCAAGACTGAAATATGGTGTGATCCCATAACCCAGCCCGAGGTGATAGTCCCAGATACCACCCTGTGAACTCTCATTCAGGGTTCCATCTTCCAGGATGGATTCATATTCCGTTTCAAAATCTGCTGTTGCTTGAGCCCCCAGGCTAATACCAATCTTGTCGCCTACTGGTAAAGCGATCGCCAACCGCTCGAGGCGTGTGTTATTCGTTATGCTTTCTGATACCAATTTGAATTCTGATCCCAGGGAACTGCTAAAATAAACCCTCTTCAAACCTGCAAGCGCGGCTGGATTACGCGTAGTGAAACGAGAAGAATCCTGCCAGGCAACCGCCCCCTCACCAACACTGGACTCAAAAGCATCGACGGTTGGGAAAACATCTCCATAGCCCAATCGATAGTAGGCTGATTGACCATAGCCAACACTGATCAGCACTATTAAAAAAAGAATTATTCGTTTCATGGACGCACCGCCAGGGAAGTACTGACAAAGATGGCTGATTCATCAGCCTCACGCGATATAGCAATAAATCCCGGATCAAAACCTGTATGGTTTGAACTCAGTGTGAGCTCGATAATGCTTCGTCTATCATCCAGGGCCCGTTGGATGATCGTTTTTAGTTCGTTACCGTAATATGCCCCATCCTGACCCAGGCTAAAATTCACCGAAATTCCTGATTCCGGATCCTCCAGATTCATATTATACAATTGAACCGAGTCTGCCAGCGTGGGTATGTAGAGAGCAGATTCATCAAGATCGACAGCCAGCAATAACGTTGATGAGATCATATGAATGAGCGTATCACTGGTTGGGATCATGTTTTGCAGATCAAGGGTCAAGGTCAAGGTATCACTTGATAATTGACTGAGATAATCATACTGTGGGTCAAAAACACCTGCTTGCTTAATGAGGTGCATATAAAGACTGTCTGCGAGAAAAGGCGAATGGGTAGTTGCACTGTCCTCACCGGCTGTATCAGGTTCATGATAATAAAATACCAGAGAGGGTCGGATACTTGACCCTCCACCGTAGAGCACGGTCATGCTACCGGATTCACCAGGAAAGATGCCCAGGCTTATGGTTGTATCTCCTGCCATAATGGTTGAATCAGGCAGAGTATAGCTCCAGTAGTTATTACTCCCGGCCACTGTCATGGTATCCCTACTCAGGAATGATCCATAAGCACCTGCACCTATATCTACAGAGATACCTGTTGATTCATAAAAATCAAAATTCAAGGGGATCCCCAGCAAGGTATCTGCACCATTTTCTGGAAAAGTAAACTGGTGTCTGAATTGAATTTGAATACTATCTGCATCTGCTACGTTGAGACTGGTATCAGAAAAACT
Organism: Candidatus Neomarinimicrobiota bacterium; assembly: GCA_034716895.1. Classification (NCBI taxonomy): domain Bacteria; kingdom Pseudomonadati; phylum Fidelibacterota; species Fidelibacterota bacterium. The sequence goes on along the minus strand of JAYEKW010000241.1, from coordinate 3,533 downwards.
GAAATCCATGGTAAAACCGGATTTATAGTATTGAGTTTCCCCTACCCAGGCTCTTAGGTGATGTCCCCATTCAACCGGTTGGATTCCTGGTCGAATTTCTTCAACAATCTGAAGGGTATCCTGCTCAAAAGCGAAGGGATTATAAATGAATGATGAATTGTCGAAAGGTTTTGGTTCGTCGCAAGACCAAATGGTCAAGGATAAGGCAATAAGTGGAATGATGATCCGGTTCTTCATAAATCCTCTGTTAAAAAAAGCCAAGCGATCAGACGCTTGACTTATTTTGTTTAAAGTCAATACAGTCAATTTGCAGAGTTTTAATACTCAACTCCAAAGAATGTTTCCAGTTCAAAGTTGAGTTGCTGCCAATCTTCATCACTTTCATCAGAAATGGTGAAATACTTCACCTTTTTACCGGATGCTTTTAAAGCTTTCTGAATGTTTTCGTGACCCTCTATTTCTTGCTTATTGTCTTTTCCATCAATAGAAATACTAATGATCTCATCGGCATGCTTGATAGCCAGGCCCAGTAGATCATTTTCATAACCAGCATAGTCCTCGGGTGCCAAACCAGCCATTTCATACTGCTTCTTGGCTACCAGACCCATTTCACCGATATTGACTAGATTCAAAACCGTCTTCATATCCGTGAAGAATTCTTCCTCAGCATAAATGGTCTTTAAAAGCACAGGCACCATTGCCGTTGTCCAATCATTGCACATGATATAATCCGGCTGCCAGTAAAGGTAGGTCAGATTTTCGATGGCGATCTTGGAAAAATAAAAATATTTCTCGGCATTGCGCTGATTGTAGCGATTCTCTGCCACCTTGTATAAGGTTTTATTCTTACCACCAAAATAGGGCTGATACTCCATAAAGTATACTTGAACCTTGGTTGATGGTACAAATGCTGATTTTGCAGCACCGTAGGTCATCTCACCTTTATACTCAACTTCGATCTCTTTAAGGCGAATAACTTCGCGAATAATGTAGCGACGTTCACTTACAAACCCATAGCGAGGTGTAAATATTCGAAAATCCTGCTTTTTCTCCTGAAAGTATGATGGAACCTTGTTTGATATCTTTGCAAGATCCGTTGCCTCAGAAAAGGGAGCTACTTCTGAGGAGAGATAGTATATTTTTGTAGCCATAGGGTTGTTTTTGCTTTAATAACCTATTATCTGGAGGCGAGGATTTGTTTGACTTTTTCCCGGTAAGCACTATCAGGATACATATCCAAAAGCCGTTCTAATTCATTGTAATAACGTGCCTTATCACCACTATTAAGATAAGAATATCCAATCTTAAATTGGGCAGCATCTGCCTTATTTGAATCGGCATAGTAGATCACTTTGCCGAAAGCTTCAATTGCCCTGGTGTATTCATCCAAGGCATAATAACATTCTCCGATCCAATACTGAGCATTGTCTGCCAGATCATTTTTTGAATCATTTTGGATCAGCATCTCAAAACCGTCTATAGCTCCCATGTAATCGCCATTTTGATACAAGCTCAGAGCATCAATATAGTGTTGCTTATAGGTCTTGTAGTCCATTGCCGCTATGGGAGGGCTTTTCAGTACCGTTTGTGGCCGGGTTTGCTCGGCGGGCAGACGCGTCACATTTAAACGAGCATCCGGCATAGCCATCAATTCGTTAAAGGAATTGGTGAGGGAGATAATTTTATTTTCCAGGAGAACCAATTGAGACAGGATGTCATAATTGGCGCTATCCTGTACACTTGCATGACGTCCCAGTGTGGTCAATCTATCTTCTGAATCCATAATATGATCCGTAACAGAGAGTTGAAATTCAGAAAACGAAGAGTCCAACAAGGTAAAACGATCCTGGATACTCAGCAGGTTCTCTTCCAGCGTTTGCACTTTAGCCGGATCCATACTGGCAAAGATACTATCGACTTGAAATTGGGTTGACTGAATAGAAGAATTCAAGCCGGTCAGAGATTCACGGATCTCTGCTTGTTCTGCCTGTAATCCAGCGATCTGACCCTCATTGGTCTGCGCCACAGCGCTGGCCAGAGAATCATTCCGAGCTCTTTCGCCGGCTAATTGGCCGTCTAATTCCTTGTTGAGCTGTTCAATGGAGCGTTTGGAGTCAGCATTCAGTTTATAGAGGTTCTCCAGACTGATGTGATTCTCATTATAAGTCTCGCGCATGGCTCTAACTTCTTTCGAGAATTCTTTTAGCCTGACATCCAACATAAACAGGACACTATCCGCGACTGCGGTTTCCTGTTTTACTTGCTGCATCTCCTGCTTGAGGTTTTTGGTACCTGAACAACCAATGATCAGAGCTAGTATCAAGATGAATCCGAGCTGTCTTTTATGCATGTCTTCAATCACTTTCTACTGGAAGTTAAGACAAGAAATCATACGGCCGTAAATTTAACCTTGACATAAGGACTCGCAACGTCTAAAATTGCGGTTTAATGGGCACTCGTAGTCCTTAACGAGCTGCTCGCCTCATGATTGCCATATTCGCAGCTAAACCAGCCATGATCATTACCGTCAACATGAACGATCCTCCATAACTGATAAATGGCAGAGGAATTCCCGTTACCGGCATGATACCGGCGATCATCCCCAGATTCACAAAGATGTGGAAGATCAATACTGCTACAATCCCGATTAGAATGACGCTATCAAAACGATATTTGCTACTGTAAGCCTGATTGATCAACTTGGCCATAAGCAGGTAAAAAAGGCTCAGCACTACCAACACGCCGATAAAACCGAACTCTTCTCCGATGACTGTCATAATGAAATCTGTGTGTTGTTCAGGGAGAAATTTCAGATGGGTTTGAGTCCCTTCTCCAAAGCCTCTCCCAAACGGACCACCTGATCCGAAAGCAGTTAATGATTGGGATACCTGATACCCTGCACCGAGAGGATCAGATTCAGCATCAATGAGAGACAGAATACGTTGTTGCTGATAGGGCTTCAGCAGGGCCCAAAGTACATTGGTAATCCCACCCAGGGCTACGTTGATGCTAAAATTGAGGATTTTTGTCCAAAAGGGCAAATTACCTAGATATAGAATGAGGATTATGACTCCCATCCAAAGAAAGAACGATAAGGTTTGAAATGCAGCAACCATGGAAATGGCTGGGGCCAAGAGTAAGAAGAAATAAAGTGGTCTAATACCGGCCCAGAAAATGATAACTATCAAAATTCCGAAGAAGACCAGAGCCGTTCCCAGATCTGGTTGAATGAGAACCAATAATGTCGGGGTTATGGTCATGGCAAAGGGTGTAAGTAATTCTTTTACTGTGGACAAACGGCGCTTATGGTCGGCAAAGTATTTTGCAAGTCCCACCAGAAGAAATATCTTCATAAATTCCGAAGGCTGGATCCCAAAGCTGCCAATAGTAATCCAACGGCTTACCGCTCCGCCCTGTTTCATGATGATGGGAATCAGGAGCAGAAATATTCCGACACCATAGGTGATATATGCCAGATTATGAATCACTTTGCGAGGAATAAAAAAGGCTCCAAAGAAACCTGCCAAACCCAG